>JAUUYW010000376.1 GCA_030590265.1 Candidatus Krumholzibacteriia bacterium | reverse complement strand
GTGGTTTTGGCCACCGGCGGTTACAGCCCCGTGTTTTACCTGTCGACCAACGCGGTCAACAGCAACGCCACGGCGGCCTGGCGGGCTCACAAACGTGGAGCCTATTTCTCCAATCCCTGCTACACGCAGATTCATCCCACCGCCGTGCCGCAAATGGGCGACTACCAGTCAAAGCTGACTTTGATGAGTGAGTCCCTGCGCAACGACGGTCGGGTATGGGTGCCGTTGAAGGCCGGCGATACACGCCGTCCCACGGAAATTCCTGAAAACGAACGCGATTATTACCTCGAGCGCCGTTATCCCGCTTTTGGCAACCTGGTTCCGCGCGACATCGCTGCCAGGGCCGCCAAGGTGGAATGCGACAAGGGTAAACATGCCTACTATTCGCCCTACTCGGTCTACCTGGACTTCGATGAAGCCATTGGTCGGTTGGGCAAGGACGTGGTGGGCGATCGTTACGGGAACCTGTTCCACATGTACGAAGAAATCATCGGCGACAACCCTTACGAAGGGCCCATGATGATCTACCCCGCCCCGCACTACACCATGGGCGGTCTGTGGGTGGATTACAACCTGCAGAGCACCATCGAAGGCCTGTTTGTGGCCGGGGAAGCCAACTTCTCCGATCACGGCGCCAACCGTCTCGGGGCCAGCGCCCTGATGCAGGGTTTGGCCGACGGCTATTTCGTGGTTCCCCGGGTGGTTGCCAACTACCTGGCCGGTACCAAGCTGGACAAGGTCAGTACCGAGAACGAAGCCTTCAAGTCCACCGAAGACGATGTTCGCAAGCACTTCAAACGCCTGCTGGACATCAAAGGCAAGCGCACGGTGCGGGACATCCATTGGGACCTGGGCCGCGTCATGTGGGAGAATGTCGGCATGGCTCGCAACAAGGCCGGTCTGACCGAAGCCATCGACAAGATTGGCAAGTTGCGCGAGAACTTCTGGCAGGACCTGACCATTACCGGCAACGAAAACGACCTGAACAAGCAACTCGAACAGGCCAACCGCCTGGGCGACTACCTTGAGTTGGGTGAACTGATGGCCCGCGACGCGCTCATGCGTGAGGAATCCTGCGGTGGCCACTTCCGCGAAGAACACATGACCGAAGAGGGCGAAGCCAAGCGCAACGATGCCGACTTCAGCTTCGTCTCGGCCTGGGAGTTCAAGGGCGAAAACCAAGTGCCCGAGATGCACAAGGAAACCCTGGAATTCAAAGACGTGGAAGTCAAAACCCGTAGCTACAAATAGAGAAAGGAAAACCATGTCAAGCAAAGGAATGACTATTCACCTGAAGATCTGGCGCCAAGCCAGTCGCAGCGACGACGGCAAATTCGTCGACTACACGGTGGAGAATGTCCAGGACGAGATGTCCTTTCTCGAAATGCTGGATATCCTCAATGAAGATTTGGTGCGCAAAGGTGAAGAAGCGATTGAATTCGACAATGACTGCCGCGAAGGCATCTGCGGAACCTGCGGCATGATCGTCAGTGGAGTGGCCCACGGCACACACGCGGCCACCACCACCTGCGAGATTCGCATGCGCAGTTACAAGGATGGCGATACCATCACGGTGGAACCTTTCCGCGCCACGGCCTTCCCTTTGATCAAGGATTTGGTGGTGGACCGCGCGGCCTTCGACCGCATCCAGACCAAGGGTGGTTACGTGACCATGAATGTGGGCTCAGCCCCTGATGGCAACGCGCAACTGATCTCCAAGCACAACGCCGACAACGCGCTGGATTCCGCTACCTGCATTGGTTGCGGAGCCTGTGTGGCTGCCTGTCCCAATGGATCGGCCAGTTTGTTTGTCAGTGCCAAGATCAGTCAGTTCAGCTGGTTGCCCCAGGGCGATCCCGAGCGGACTCGACGGGCGTTGTTGATGGTTGAGCAAATGGATGCTGAAGGTTTTGGCGACTGCTCGAATCATGGGGAATGTGAGGCTGCTTGTCCCAAGGAGATAAGTATCCAGAACATTGCCCGGATGAGGCGGGAATTTATCAAGGCGGCTTTTAAGGGGTAGTTCCTGGGCCTTGATTCACTGAATTAACGGGATCCTGCTCCTTTGGAGAAGGGTCCCGTTTTTTGGGACATTACAGGTTCAAAAATCCACAGGTTGTTAAGGATTTTCTCGAAAAATACTGAAGAGATCATTTTCACGAATCCAGGGAAAAATATTTTGACCTTCACTGGAATTGGGATAGATTTATCCTATGAAATGGGCTTTCAAAATCAATCCCAGGGAAACCTCGGGAACAATGTTCATCCTGGCCGTGCTCCTTTTCAGCAGCATGACCCTGCGGGAATATGCCCATTATGTTGATCATGCCCACCACTTCTACGGGCAGCCAGGCACAGCCCATTCAAGTTTCGATCATGATGCAAAATTCCACTTTGTGACCGAAGCCGAGTTGGCCTTTGAACCACCATGCTGGCACCAGCAGGTGGTGACGGTCATTGAGCCCCTGTGTGAGAAAAACACATCTTCTCATCCTCGCCTCTTGCCGGAAACCCGCGCCCCTCCTGTTTGCGTTTGACTTGATCCCTGCATCGTCAAATGGGTAGAGCCTCAGGCACTGCCGTGTGTTCAATTGAACCAGGAGAACAAAAAATGCCCAAGAATTCTAACCGAACACTGTCCCTGACAGTGATGGCCGTCATAGTGCTGTTGACCGGCACCGCGATGGCCCAAACATCAAGCACTTCCACCGGTGGGTCCCGCCTCATGAACCCTGCAATCAGTGCCAACGGCCTTTTCCTTGGCACTGTGTCCCAGAACAACTCTGACCCCAGCGCCAACGGTATTTCCCTTCAGGAAGCAGAAGTCCAAATCACCTCTGTAGTCGATCCGTTTTGGACTGCAGATCTGATCGTAGTCTGGGCCCAACAAGATGATAGCGATACTTATGATACCTTGATTGAAACCGCATCCCTGCGAAGCTCCAGCATGCCGGCGGGGCTGGGTCTCACCCTTGGCAAATTCTTCCTGCCCTTCGGCAAACAAGCCATGCTGCACCCTCACCAATGGGCTTTTGTGGATGCCCCCTTGGCCGTTGATGAATTCCTCCCCGGAATGCTCGACGTTGGCGTATCGGTAGATATGTCCGTGCCCTTGCCGTGGTACAGTGAGTTGATCGTCTATGGTACCGACGGCCAAGCCGGAGTATTCAACAGTAACAGCCGGGACCTTTCTTTCGGGGCCCGTCTGACCAATATGTGGGATCTCTCAATGGATGGGACCCTGGAGCTAGGTGGCTCCTTCATCACCGGTCCGAATGCAGAGCGCGAACTTTCCGGCACCAAACAAAAGAATATTTTTGGCGTCGACCTGACCTACAAGTGGTCATCCGGCTCCCTGTCCCAGGGGCCAGCTGTGAATTGGACCAATGAGATTGTCATTCCGGAGCCAAGCAACAATTCCACCGGAAATCCTTTCGGTTTTTATTCTCAATTCCAGTACCGCTTTGCACGCACCTGGTGGCTCGGTCTGGCTCTTGGAGCCACCCGTGACAAGAGTGTTTACGAAGAAGGTCTGGAAACTCTTGAGGGTTGGAACGAAACCAAAATCAACGTGACCTTTGTGCCCAGCGAATTCAGCACCATCCGGGCCGAGATAGCCTACCAGAAGAGAGATGATTCATCTCAGGAGGATCTTCGCTATTCCCTG
>JAUUYW010000395.1 GCA_030590265.1 Candidatus Krumholzibacteriia bacterium | reverse complement strand
TCCCAGACTTTCAAGTGACGGAAGAATCGTTCGGCGCTGGCGGCGGCTCCACTGCCGGCGTTGCCCACGGCCACGCGCTTGCCGACCAAATCCTTGGCTGTTTTGAAGTCGCTGTCAGCTCGGACTACCAGCTGGGCAGGAGCGCCGTACAGGTAGCCCATGGACTGGGTGCCGTCGTATTTCTTATCGTCTTTGGGCAATTTACCGGCACGACCAAGGGCACTGTCCACGGCGTAGCACATACCGAAGTTGCTTTCACCGGAGCTGACGCGTTTGACATTTTCCACCGAACCACCGGATCCGACGGCGGAAAGCTTGATGTCCTTCATGTTCTTGGGAACGTAGACTGCCATGGCGTTGGCGAAAGTATTGAAAGTACCACCAGTGGGGCCGCCACCGATTTTGGCTTTGAATTTCTTGCCGGCGACGGCGTCACCTGAGACAGTTACCATGCTGATGGTGAAAATAAGGGCAAGACTAAGCAGCAGAAATTTCTTCATCTGGGCTCTCCTTGAGAAAATTATCAATGTCCTGGAACGGATTTGAAATACCTTAAGCGGTTAAATATAGTCTTGTCAACCAGTATTGAAGATGCAAGTCTTTGCGATAAATTATGATAGGGAATATTATCTTTTCTCCAGCTTGCTGCGCAAGGTGCTACGCGGCAAATCCAACATCCTGGCCGCAGTGCTGATATTCCCGTCAGCCTGCCTCAAAGCCCATTGAATAATGCGATCCTCACAACTTTGCATGTATTGGCGATAGCCACCAAAAGATGCGGGATCGAGTTCGTTGCTTGCTGCTGGGCCTGTGAATATCGTTCCCATATTGCCCAAAGGACCGTCAAAAAGTTCACTGACGGGAATGTCCGGCAGAGCCAGCATCCTTTCCACCACATTTTGCAATTCACGAACATTGCCGGGCCAATTGTAACTCATCAGCGAGCTGAACTGTTCGTTGGTCAGATCCAGGCGTCGGCCATGATCCCTTTGGCGACTGAAATGCTCCACCAGGGCGGGGATGTCTTCCTTGCGCTCGGCGAGAGTGGGCAAATGAAGGGGAATGACATTGAGGCGATAATACAGATCTTCCCTGAATTTTCCTTCGGCCACCAATTCCTGCAAGTTCACTTTGGTGGCGGTGACCAAACGAAAATCCACCTTAAGGGTGCTTCGTCCGCCTACCGGTTCAATTTCCCTCTCCTGAATGACCCGTAACAATTTGACTTGCACATTCAGAGGCAGGTCGTCGATGTCGTCGATGAACAGTGTGCCGCCGTGGGCGCGCTTGAAATATCCGTCGTGATCGCGATCGGCTCCGGTGAAGGCCCCCTTGCGATAACCAAAAAGTTCACTTTCGAGCAAGGTTTCGGGAATGGCCGAGCAGTTGATCGACACCATAAGTTTGTCACGACGGTTGCTGCGCTGGTGGATGGCCTGGGCCACCAATTCCTTGCCTGTGCCGCTGGGCCCTTGAATCAAAACATTGTATTCTCCCGGAGCAATGCTGTTGATGGTTTCCACAAGGCGGGTCATGGCTGGTGAATCGCCCACGATGCATGGCTGGCTGAAATCGGCAATGCGGCGCTTGAGGGTGCGATTTTCCGCCTGGACCGAGAGTAAATTTTCGATGTGGCCGATTCTGGCGAGAACTTCATCGGGTTGGAACGGCTTGCTGAGATAATCGTAGGCTCCGATGCGCAGGGCTTCGATGGCGGTTTCGGTGGAGGCGTAGGCGGTCATGATGATGACCTTGCAATCGGGATCTTTCTCCACTGCATGGCGGAGAATATCAATGCCATCTGGACCAGGTAGGTTCAGATCGGTCAGCACCACGTCGAATGGGTTGTTGTCCAGGGCGGCCAGGGCGGTGTCGCCATCAGGGCATGGCGTGACCTCATGACCCGCCTTGCGCAGGGTCCCGGTCAGGGCAATGCGGGTCATTCGCTCGTCTTCAACCATCAGTATTTTCATGTCAGGTCCTCAGGGGAATCGGGGCCTTCGGCCGGCAAATGAATGGTGAAGGTGGTGCCCTCTTTGGGAGTGCTCTGCACCTCAATGGTACCACCGTGGGCCTGCACAATGCCCAGACTGATGGAAAGTCCGAGGCCAGTGCCCTTGCCGGTTTCCTTGGTGGTGAAGAAGGGGTCAAATATTTGATCTTGAAGGTGTTGAGGGATGCCTTCACCATCATCGTGCACTTCCAATTGCACCTTCTGGGCGGCAGATTTGGTCTTCAGACCGATGCGGCCACCCTCTTGAACGGCATCCGCCGCGTTGATCAAAAGATTCATGATTACTTCCTGGATCAATTGACGGTCGGCCATGATCATGGGCAGATCATCAGCCAGTTTGGTTTCAAGGGTGATGTTTTTTCGATCCAGCTTGAAATTGATCATCCGGACCACCGAATCGACGGTGTCGTTGAGGGCAATGGCAGCCAGGCCGGATTGCTGCTTGCGGGCAAACCCCAAAAGTTTTTCGATGACTCCGGAAGCGTGGGACAAACCTTCATCCATCATGTCCAGGTATTCGCTGGTTTGCTGATGATTGTCGGGGTCGGCCTTGATGGCAAAAATGCAGTTGCGAACCCCGTTGATGGGGTTGTTGATTTCGTGGGCCAAGCCTGAAGCAAGTCGTCCAATGGCGGCCAGGCGTTCGGCATGCCAAACCTGTTTTTCGGCTCGCATCAGATCCTGCCTGGATTGTTGAATTCGGTAGCCCATCTGGCGAAATCCTTGATGCAGCTGACCGATTTCATCATCTCGCTGGGGCAGGGGCGGCACAAAGCCCCGTTGAAAATCCACGGCATCCATGGCCACAACCAGGGTGCGCAGGGAACCCAGAACTCTGCCCAGCATCATCCACAAAAGCAAGAGCAGGGCCGAAGTGACGGCCGATGAAAACAAGAGCAACAGGAAAAACCCCTGGGCAATGCGCGTACGGATGGAGTCGGCTTCGAAAGAAAGAATCAAAAGACCCCAACGGTGGTTTCCCGACCGCATGGGCATGATGGTTTCAAGGATCCACAAACCATCCTGGGTTTTATCGATGATGGCGTGGGGGCCGGATACCGAGACTAGTTTTGGTAGATTCCCGGAAACCCAGGTATCGGCGGACAAACCCCAGCTTTGAGCTACCACTTCACCATTGGGATCCAGAATGGTGATGGCCAGCAACCGTTGGTTCTGGTTCATGAACAACTCCACATAATTGTCCAGCAAACCTTCCGGCTGTTCGAATCCCTGGTCGGCGTAAACCAGGGCGTCGATGACGGCCACCGAAAAGGCGCGACTCACTGCCAGAGCATTGACTTCTTCGCGAATTAGCTGGCCTTGTCTCCAGCGATAAAGAATGCCCCAGGACATCAGCATCATGATGATGATTGTGGTCAGGCCCACGGTCAGAAGAATGCGTCCACGCAGCCCGGCAGGCCGACCTGGGAAAGAACTCATTGGCCGATCCCTTCTT
>JAUUYW010000381.1 GCA_030590265.1 Candidatus Krumholzibacteriia bacterium | reverse complement strand
TGACTGATGCCGAGGATGAGCACATTCTGGGTGGGGAAATGAATTTGTGGAGCGAGTACATCCCGCCTGAACGTTTGAACACCATGCTTTTCCCGCGCATGACGGCCATGGCCGAATGCTTGTGGACGGCGCCCGAACCTCGGGATTTTTCTGCCTTTTGGGATCGCATGCGTCCTCACATGCAAGGGTTGATTGAAGACGGCCTCAACTCCGGACCAGCCGATCGACCTGTTCATACTACCGCTGTTTGGAATGCTGACACCGGCACTACGGCCATTGAACTGACTCTTGATTCTGATCTGAAAAAGGCCATGAAGGGTCGCCAAATGGCATTGCGTCAGCGGTCGGTGAATCGAGTGGAGATCCCTGATTTCAGGCCGGATTTGCGGGTGGAAGACATGGGTCTGCCGGCGGTTCTCATGTCTGATATTCCTGTGGCCAAGAATCTGAAATTGGAATGGCCGGACACTGATTCTTTCACCGATGTCCTTTTGATTCAGCTGTTCTTCGAGGGCATCGCCTACGGCACCCCGGCGGTTGTGGAACGCAGTGATCATTTGGCCATGGGCGTTCAACCGGTGCTGACCCATGAGCCCAGCACTCGATACCCCGGCGGCGGTCCTTTGGGTCTGTGCAATGGACTTCATGGGGCCAGAAATTTTCGCGATGGTTTGTGGTCTGGTTTTGAAGGAACGGACCTCAACGCAACTCTGGATTTGGGGCAGAAACAGGAAATTAATCGGCTTTCCATTCGGTTTTATCAAGGTGCTACGGCTTGGGTCTTTCTGCCTTTGGATGTGGAATTTCAGGTTTCTGATGATGGGGAAACCTGGCAATCGGTGGCCACTTTGGGGCACAAAGTTCCTCAATCCACTCAGGATCGTACTATTTATGACTTTGAGGTTCAGGATTTGGGTTTGCAGGCTCGTTTCGTGCGTGTGATTGGTCGGAATATGGGTCTTTGCCCTGACTGGCATCCTGGTGCTGGTAGGCCCTGTTGGGTTTTTGCGGATGAAATTGTTGTGCAATAGTCTTGCTTCGACTGGCTGCGTGTTGTCCATTTCAAACTCAGAGCTTGTGCGCCAGTTGCTAACTTTTCAATGCTCCATTTCCAGCGTATTGGTGATGCTGAAGCCAATTTTTTTCGTCTCATCAGGAACCACCCGCACGTTGGTTAACGAGCGTATAGACTCCAAAAGTTTGTCATGATCCGGATTTCCGAACAATGGATCCAGTGGCAATTTCCAGGCTAGGACTTGGTTTTGATGGACTGATACTAGCCAGCGGCCTAGGGGGTCAAAGGAAAGCATATATGTCCACCTTCGTTCTCCCTTGGGGGCGGGTAATGTCCAATGCTCGCCATTTTCAACCTGAAAAACCTCAATGGTGTCCCACCACCCAGACAAAGCGACCAATCCTAGTCCTTGTTGATAATCCATATCCCCCATGAGCCCCTTCGGTGTAGTGCCTAGCTTCAACTCCCGACCATCGGCCAGGTCTACCCAGATCACATTCATGTCTCGGTCACGTACCAGGAGGAAGTCGCCGTACGCAAAAATTTCTCCGCCGCCGGAAGCATCTCCCTTCCACAGTGTATCCGGCGGAGCAGACGGATTCAAATAATCAAATCTCGCTAGGTGGTCCTTGCTCAAGGCCAAAATGAAAGTCTCCTCACTGAAGGCAACACTGTCATAACCCTTCCACACATCCTCGAATGTGGCAGTGACCTTCATGGAATCAAGATCGTATACGACAAAATCATCCCAGTTGGAGGAATCGTTCAAACCAAGAAGGCGACCGTCCTGACTTAAAGTTCTTGCACACATTTGGTACCCGATCCCGGGAAGATCATGAGCTTGGCCAGTGGTGAAATCCAGAACCTGAGTTCCTTCACCGAAGGTCAGACAACGATTATTCTCACTGTCAATAATCAGGTTGGTCCATGCTCCAAGAGTCCAACCACGGGTTTGCCCCAGAGCACCAACCCCTTCAACCTTGCCGCCCACCAGCGGAAAACCTGTCACAAACCCATCGGTACTCCAGCGATAAAGGATCCTTCCATCGTGCGAAGGACGTATCCCTTGATAACTAGTTGTTGTATCCAGGGACCAGGCTATGGGAGTGCTTGATTTCCAGTGGGCCACGGCACCACTATCCAGTCCATTTCGCCCAGAAATAAGTGACCCATCAGGAAAGAAAGTCCCGTCATGAGCCCAATGAGTCCGATCAAGCAGTTGCATGGGAAGGCGCTCAGGAGTCTCCGTCAAATCATATACGTGAATCGTTCCGGATCCCCACGATGTACAGAACCGCGACCCATAGGAATCGAATTCCACTAAATAAACTCCAGGACTTTCCTTAAACTGTCTTATCAATTCCGGAGGGGATGATACCAGATCCCAAACCTTGACCTGGCCTTCAATGTCTACCGAGGCGGCGGTTTCACATGATGAGTCAAAAGCAACCGAGGAAATGGATGCCTCATGTTCACCAACATAGGTTGCACGGTCACTCTCCAAATCGTCAAACCGTTGCAAAAAAATTCGATTGCCATCGTAATCAATGACATGAGTCGCCGCCGAATTGATGGCTGGATGGTGAAAGTCCTGGACTGACTGGACCCCTCGGGAGTGGCCTAGCTCCTTGAAAGAACCCTGCTGAATATCGACTTCGAACCAAAGGGTTTGCTCACCCATCTTGTTGGCGCATACAGCTATCATTTGGGGATCTTCATGTTTGAAGAAAAAATTGGAGAAATACTCACTCAAGAAAGGGAGATGATGGAGATGTTCGCCGTCAGCAACTCTCCAAATATTTATTCCGCTGTCCCCACTAGAAAGCACGTGACTTCCATCGGAATTGAAGGTGACATTATAGGCGATTCCTTCGTGGGGAGCCTTAAATACCCGCATGGAATAATCTTCAAGGCTGTAAATGCCAACCGTAGGATTCCGGCTCTGTGACCAGGCAACTGCACAATGCTTTCCATCGGGACTGGCATCGACAGTAATCGCATTTCCTCTTTGCCCCCATCGCGGCAACTCGTTGCGCAAGGGACCTTCGGCAAAGGCCTGCCGAACCACATCCCGGGCTGAAGGCTGATCCAGAATCTCGAGGCTAGCCAGGGCATAGGCCAAGGCCACCGTCGGGTCCTTGGCCACCTGCCCGCGGGCATGGCTAAGCCGCTCATTGGCCATGGCCTTGTCACGCTCACGGGAAATGATTTGGGACTGGATTGTCTGCCAGGCGGAAAAACCAATTAGCGCCATGAGCAACAATACCGCGAGCCCCACACCCGCACGATTTCTTCGGACAAACTTTCCCAGCCGGTAGAGCTTGCTGGGTGGTCCTGCCGACACGACACGGCTATCGAGATGTCTGCCCAGATCGGCCGCCAGATCAGCAGCCGATCCATATCTGCGATCGCGATCTTTTTCCAGGGCCTTCATGGTAATCCAGTCCAGATCACCACGTATCCGCTTAACCCAAAGGCGCGTGTCCCGGCCATGAAGTGTGGTCGTGCCCTGGGACTGTTGCGTTTCCAAATCAATCCGTGTGCTTGGTTTCTTGGGTATTTCCCTCTGGA
>JAUUYW010000089.1 GCA_030590265.1 Candidatus Krumholzibacteriia bacterium | reverse complement strand
CCTTGGTGGCGGACGAAAAAATTTCGCAATCTCATCCCAGCAGTTATTGCAGGGGTATTCCTGGCCCATTTATGGCTGCCTTTGGGGCCGGAACGCAGCATCTTTTTGAATATTCTTTTTGTTCTGCTTTTAGCTGGTGGATTGTTGTTTCTCTTTGAAATGTTCGGCAAGGTTTACCCTCGAATTCTGTCCTTGTGCCTGAACTACAAACAGCTGTTTCTGCTGTTACCGATTTTGGTTTTGGTGTTCGGCGTCAATGTCTGGCGAGGGTTGGGCAAGGAGTTCATGCCACCTCTAGATGAAGGCTCTTTTCTCTACATGCCGACGACCATGCCCCATGCTTCCATCGGCGAAGCCACCGGTGTTCTTTCTCATTTGGACCTGGCCATTCGCAGCATTCCCGAGGTGGAACAGGTGGTGGGAAAACTGGGCCGGGCGTCAACCGCCTTGGATCCCGCACCCATCTCCATGGTCGAGACCGTGGTCAACTACAAATCCGAATACAAACGTGATGACAGCGGCCGCCGTGTCCGTTTCCGTTTTGACTCTTCGAACGACCAGTTTGTTCGTGACGATGATGGAAATTTGATCCCCGACAACGGCGGCCGCTATTTTCGCCAATGGCGCGATGAGATCAAGAATGCCGACGACATCTGGGACGAAATCGTCAGGGTAACGAAAATTACCGGGACGACTTCCGCACCCAAGCTCCAACCCATCAGCACGCGCCTGGTGATGCTGCAAAGCGGCATGCGAGCGCCCATGGGTGTCAAAGTGAAGGGGCCCACCCTTGAAGCCATCGAAATTGCGGCCCTGGCCATCGAGAAGCATCTCAAGGATGTGCCCATGGTGCAGTCCAACACCGTGATTGCCGATCGCATGGTGGGCAAGCCCTACCTGGAAATGGTGATCAACCGGGCGGCCATCGCCCGGCACGGCCTCACTGTCTCGGCGGTGCAGGATGTCATCCAAACCGCAGTGGGAGGGATGACTGCCACCACCACCATCGAAGGCCGGGCCCGTCATGCGGTGCGTGTGCGTTATGCCCGTGAACGGCGCGATGATCTGGACGAAATCGAGAGCATTCTGGTTCACGGTGCCGATGGTGTGCCGGTGCCTTTGGGCGACTTGGTGGAGACGCGCTATGTGCGCGGGCCCATGACCATCAAGAGTGAAGATACCTTTCTCATAGGTTATGTTATTTTTGACCGGAAACCCGGGTATGCCGAAGTGGAAGTGGTGGAATCGGCGCGCAACTATCTGGATCACCTGCGGGAAAATGATCAGCTGAATTTGCCTGAAGGCGTGAGCTATGTTTTTGCCGGGAGTTTTGAAAACCAGGTGCGCAGTGAGAAGACCCTGCGGTTGGTTTTGCCAGTGGCGCTGATGTTTATTTTTCTTGTGCTTTACCTGCAATTTCGGTCGGTCGTCACCACCGCCATGGTTTTTGGAGGCGTCTTTGTGGCCTGGGCCGGTGGGTTCATAATGATTTGGCTTTATGGTCAGGGATGGTTCCTTGATTTTTCCATTTTTGGTGTGGATGCGCGGGAGATGTTCCATGTGCATCAGCTGAATCTGAGTGTGGCGGTTTGGGTTGGATTTTTGGCGCTGTTTGGCATTGCTACCGATGATGGTGTTTTGATGGCGACTTATTTGGATCAGAAATTCCATGGGCAGGCTCCTCGCGATCGCGCAGGCATCCGGCAGGCTGTGGTTGAAGGCGCTTCCAGAAGAGTTCGACCGGCTTTGATGACATCCGCCACTACGATTTTGGCGTTGTTGCCGATTATGACTCTCAATGGGCGTGGGGCGGATATTATGGTGCCCATGGCGATTCCATCACTTGGGGGGATGATGATGGCTTTGTTGACGTTGTTTATTGTGCCGGTTTTGTATTCCTGGCGGCAGGAGCGTCTGGGGTAATTGAGTCTAAAAATGTACATGAAAGAAAATTCCACATTACAAATGCATCGGGCATCCAAGTTATGGATGTTTTGGGAGAATGGATGAAGAATCTCAGCATGCAGTATCGGGTGGGGCTCATGGGCCTATTTCTGGCCGCCGCTGTTGCAAGTTCAACTTCGGCTAGCACGGGTTCTGCTGTACAGGCTCGGATCAATGCTGATCTTGCGGCGGGTAAACCGATAGTGATTCATGTGGTGGTTGCACTATGCGACAATGCCAACCAGGGGATTGTCCCTGTCCCCAAAGCACTAGGCAATGGCCAAAATCCGCAGACAAATCTTTACTGGGGTGCGCTATATGGGGTCCGAACTCATCTGCCTCGCGCTTCCAGTTGGATCAGAATCGATGCAGGGCAATCAGTTGATCCACGAATACTTGACCGTGCTGTATTTTTCGCGAGATTGAATCGGGGTGAAAAATTTGTTCCTGTGTACATAGTCGCCGATGCTTGGGATGGCGCAAGCATCCGGGAAGCGTTGCAGGCCTTCCTTGGTATGTCGGCCGGTGGTTCAGCCGAATCTGTCGCCGTGACTCATGGACCCGAAGCGCTCGAATTGCAAGCTGGAGGGGCTTCCCACCTCCTGGTCTACGTTGGTCACAACGGACTCATGGAATTTTCCCTCGAAATGCCATCCCCATCCGAGACAAAGTCTACCCCAAGGAGTGCCATGGTTCTGGCGTGTGCCAGCAAGTCGTACTTCCTTGATCACCTCCAATTGCTTGATGCCCACCCACTCTTGCTCACAACGGGGCTGATGGCACCAGAGGCATACACGCTAGATTCGGCCATTCAATCGTGGGTTGGTGGCAACGGCGCTGAGGCAGTGGTTGAGGCTGCAGCGGTCGCCTACAATCAGTATCAGAAATGCGGGATCAGGGGTGCACGCAGGCTGTTTTGGGGGGCACCATGATCAATAACGTAGGTTTGATATCTAGCAAAAGACATCTAACGACAATCCGCCTACGCTCTTGATGTCTTCGTCAGAACGGTCTAAAATGTACTTCATGAGTTCAGAATTCAGGTAGTTTTTCACGGATTCAGGGAGACATTATGTCCACATCCGCCCAAATGGTCGGTGATCGAAAAATGACCAATGTTTTTGAACGATTCCTTTCGATCTGGGTCGGTTTGGCCATTGTTGGGGGCATTGTTCTTGGCAAGGCTGCACCTGATCTGGCCCACAGTCTTGATGGCATGGCGATCTATCATAACGGTGCACCGGTGGTTTCGATTCCCATTGCCATATGCCTTTTTCTGATGATGTACCCCATCATGGTAAAAATCGATTTCACCCGGGTGGTGAAATCGGGAAAAAGCGTGAAACCGATTTTCCTGACTCTTTTGGTCAATTGGGCCATCAAGCCGTTCACCATGTATGCCCTGGCTTCGCTTTTTCTGGGAGTTCTTTTCCGCGGATTTATCGGTCCCGATGAGGTGGACTTGGTCAAAATGCCCCTCGGATTAGACCTGCCCGTTGGTGCCAGCCATGGGGCCGGGATGGTTGTTCTGGTCGATGGAATCAAAATGCTGCAAATCCCCTTGTGGAGGAGTTATCTGGCAGGTTGTATTTTGTTGGGTATAGCTCCCTGCACAGCCATGGTGCTGGTTTGGAGTTACCTGGCCCGTGGCAATGATGGCCTGACTCTGGTCATGGTGGCCATCAACTCCTTGACAATGCTTGTTCTGTACGGTGTTTTGGGCGGATTTCTCTTGGGGATAGGTCGTTTGCCGGTGCCGTGGCAGGCACTCTTACTTTCAATTGGTGCCTACGTGGCCTTACCCCTGGTCGCCGGATATTTTTCCCGGAAATGGATTGTAGCCAGCCGAGGCAAGGTATGGTTTGAAGAAAAGTTTCTGAACTACCTTACACCGGTGACAATTATGGCCTTGTTAGCGACTCTGGTGCTGCTGTTTTCTTTCAAGGGAGAGGTTATTCTGGCCAATCCTTTGACTATTCTTTGGATTGCCATTCCCTTGACCATCCAAACCTTGGCTATTTTCAGCCTTGGTTATGGGTTGGCCCGATTGTTAAATCTGAGATACATGGATGCGGCACCCGCGGCAATGATTGGGGCTTCCAATCATTTTGAGGTGGCGATCGCTACGGCGGTCATGTTGTTCGGACTGTCATCGGGGGCTGCTTTGGCTACGGTGGTAGGAGTGTTGATCGAAGTTCCGATCATGCTTTTTTTGGTGAAAATTTGTCTCCGAACTGGTCATTGGTTTAGACTTGAGGACTAGATATTTCTTCGCTTTGGGGATGGAGGTGGGGATGGAGGTGGGGATGGGGCCACTAGGTATCCCTAGAGGTGGTGCCTGAGAGTAAATACAGCAATTATGGGTTTACCAATCCAGGAATTCAGGCAAAGAGTGAAATTGACCGGAAATTTGCATCAACAAGCCTCCCAATCACTTATACGAGGCAGCTTGAGGGACGGATAGACCAAATCAATGGTTTCTAAGTCACATTAATGCTAATCAAAAAAAAATGTGAAAAAATTAACAAAATCCGTTGACAAAATAACACCTTGCCGCTAGGATTACCTTGGGCATGGAGGTCCGCCAGCTCACCAAGCGCTTGCAACTTCGCACCCAAACATCGTTTTGTGCTCAGGAAAACAACAAGGTGACGGGAATGAGATAACGGAATACCCAGTGTTTGACACTCGGGGGTGAAAGCCTCTGGAGGGGAGGAGCCATGCAGGCACCACTGATCTCCTCGGTACCGCTCGAATCCGAACTGCGTGAGTCTTTTTGGAAGCATGTTTGCAGCTTTCCAGAAGGCGAAAAGATCCAGAACTGCCTCCAGTGCGGCACCTGCACTGGAACCTGCCCCGTCTCCCACACCATGGACATCACCCCCCGCCAGACAGTGGCCTTGTTCAGGGCCGGTTGCATTGAGGAAATCCTCCGCAGCCGGACCATCTGGATCTGTGCGTCGTGCTATTCCTGCACGGTGCGCTGCCCGGTTTCCATTCGAGTCACCGATACTTTGTACGCGTTGAAACGTCTTGCCATGGAGCGTGACATTTACCCAAAGAACTTCCCGGTCAACCGTTTGGCACGGGAATTCATGAGCAACGTCCGGCGTTACGGCCGCAACTACGAATTGGGCCTGGGTCTGCGCTACTATCTGCGCACCAACCCCAAACGATTGACCCAGAGCGCGGGATTGGGAACAGCCCTGCTGCGCAAGAGACGTCTTGGCCTGCTGCCTAAAACGATCAAACACATCAAGGATGTCCGCGCCATCATCGCCGCCGCGGAAAAATCAGGGGGTTCGTGATGGAATATGCGTACTATCCCGGCTGCAGTCTGGAGCACACAGGGCAACCCTATGACAGTTCCATTCGGTCGATCTTCAAAGCCCTCGGGGTGGGTCTTCGGGAAATCGAGGATTGGAATTGCTGCGGAGCGACCATGTACATGTCCTCGAAAAAAACCGTGGGTTATGCCCTGAGCGCCAGGAATCTGGCCCTGGCAGCAGCTCAGGGATTGCAGGTCTGCGCCCCGTGCAGCAGTTGCTACACCATCCTGAGAAAAACCAACCGCCACATGCTCCACGACCCTGCCAACATGGAACGCATCAACACCGCCCTGGCGGCTGCGGGCATGTCTTACCAGGCGGATGTAAAAGTCAGGCATCCTCTGGACATTCTGGTCAACGATATCGGGATCGAAACCATCGGCACGGCTTCAGTCAAGAAGCTGGATGGATTCAAGGTTGCGCCCTATTACGGTTGTCAGGTGGTCCGTCCCCATAAGGATTTCGATGACGTCAACGAGCCGACAACCCTGGACGATCTGTTGCGCCGGCTGGGTGCCGAAGTGGTGGATTATCCTTCAAAGGTTCGCTGTTGCGGGGGCATGCTGATGATGACCTCCAATGAAGTAGCCCTGGACCTGAACTACCATCTGATGAAATGCGCCGAAGCGAGCGGGGCCAACATTATTGCCACGGCTTGCCCCTTGTGTCAGTTGAACCTGGAGGCCTACCAAAAGGACGTCAACAAGCGTCACGACGACTCCCTGCAGTTCCCGGTGGTCTACTTCAGCCAATTGGTGGGGCTGGCCCTCGGGTTGAGCCACGAGGAGTTGGGTCTGGACCAGTTGCTGGTTCCTTTGGACAAGATGCAAACCGGGGATGCTTCGTGCGGCCCCTGTGGTTCGGAAAAAGTAAAGGCTGGTGCGTCATGAGCGGGGGAAACGGAGAGGACAAACCACGCATTGGAGTGTACGTCTGTCATTGCGGTTCGAACATTGCTAAAACCGTCAACGTGACCGAGGTGGTGGCTGCGGCTGCCCAGTGGCCGGATGTGACCCTTGCCCGGGAGTACAAGTTCATGTGCTCGGATCCGGGACAGGAATTGATCGAGGCAGATATTCGCGAGCACGATTTGAACCGGATAGTGGTGGCGGCCTGCAGTCCCCTGATGCACGAGGGCACTTTTCGCCAGGCCGTGGAAACGGCAGGGCTGAATCGCTACCTGTTCGAAATGGCCAACATCCGGGAGCAGGTTTCCTGGGTGACGGTCGATCCGGTGGCGGCCACGGAAAAGGCCACCGCCCTGGTGCGGGCTGCGGTGTGGCGGGTGCGTTTCCATGAGCCATTGGAAATGCGACGTGTGGAAATCAGACAGAAGGTGATGGTTGTTGGTGGGGGCATTGCCGGCATCGAAGCGGCTTTGCAGATCGCCGACGCCGGTTTTCAGGTGTTGTTGGTGGAGCGCGAGCCTTCCATCGGCGGGCACATGGCTCGCTTCGACAAGACTTTCCCAACCCTGGACTGCGCCGCTTGCATTCTGACCCCGAAAATGGTTTCGGCCGGTCGTCATCCCAACATCACCCTCATGACAAACACCGAGGTGGAAGAGGTGGGAGGATACATCGGCAATTTTACAGTGAAACTACGCCAGAAGGCCCGTTACGTGGACGTCGATCAGTGCAACAGCTGCGGGTCGTGTTATGAAGCTTGTCCCAGCACTCCGAGACCGGGCAATCGGCGGCTGATGATGGGAGACCAGCTGGTCTATGAAGGGCCCGCGCTGGAGATTCGTCATCCAGAAAGACTGGGACCGGACGGCGATTTGACGGTGCTGACGGGAGCGCAGCCAAAACCTGAACCGGAGCTCTTTCCAACCAGGGGGCAGCAATCATGAGTGTCGTCATGCAAGCCGATTATGATCTGGAAACAGCCATCAATCGCATCGTGGAGCAGTACCAAGGCAAGCCCACCGCCCTGATCATGATTCTTCAGGATATCCAGACCCACTACCGGTACTTGCCGCGGGCGGCCCTGGATTTGGTGGCCGAACGCATGAATTTGCCACTGGCTCAGGTTTTCGGGGTGGTCACATTCTACCGGGCCTTCAGTCTGGAACCCAAAGGACGGCACCACTTGTGTGTTTGCACGGGCACAGCCTGCCACGTGCGGCAATCCAGCGTGATTCTCGATTGTCTGGAACGCAAACTGGATATCCACGCGGGAGAAACCACTGCTGACGGTGAAATCAGTTTCGAAACGGTCAACTGTCTGGGTGCCTGCGCCCTGGGGCCGCTGGTCACAGCCGACGAAGATTTTCACGGAAACATGACCGTGGCCCGGATAGACAAGCTGCTCAAAAAGCTCCGAGAGGATACCGCCGCTGATCGGGAGGCACAGGCATGAAAACCAGAAAACTGGGTTCCATCGAAGAGTTGAGGGCCAGGCAGCTGGAATTGGAATTGTTGCGGCAGAAAAACCAGCCGGTGGTTTCGGTTTGCGCCGGAACCGGGTGTCTGGCCTGTGGCTGCACCGAGGTGGCCGAAGCCATGCGTCTGGCCCTGGATCAGGCGGGACTATCGCGAGAAGTGGAATTGAAAACAACAGGGTGCCACGGACCATGCGAGCGTGGACCGTTGGTCCTGATCCAACCCGAGGGCATCTTCTACCAGAAAGTGAAACCCGCGGACGCACCGCTGATCGTCGACCAGACCCTGGTCCATGGCCGGGTGGTGGAGCGGCTGCTGTACCGGGATCCTGACCCTGGGAAACGCATCGAGCGGGATAAGGATATTCCCTTTTTCAACAAGCAAATGCGGTTGCTTTCGGGCAACAACGCCATGATCGATCCCACTGCCATCAACGACTACCTCGCTCTCGACGGATACCAGGCCCTCTCTACGGTGCTTTCGACCATGACCAGCGAAGGGGTCATCGATCTGATCAACACGTCTCAGCTGCGCGGACGAGGCGGCGGCGGTTTTCCCACCGGACGCAAGTGGGCCTCGTGCCGCCGGGCCGAAGGAGACGTGAAGTACGTCATCTGCAACGCGGACGAAGGCGACCCGGGAGCGTTCATGGATCGCTCTCTGCTGGAGGGAAATCCCCACATGGTCATCGAAGGGATGATGATCGGGGCCTTCGCCATCGGATCCACTGAGGGCTACGTGTACGTGCGCAACGAATATCCGCTGGCCTTCCGGAACCTGACAGTTGCCATCGAACAGGCCCGTCAATTGGGTCTGCTGGGTAAGGAAATTTTAGGAACCAAATTCGATTTCGATCTGGAGGTTTCACGAGGCGGGGGGGCTTTCGTCTGCGGGGAATCCACGGCTCTGATGGCCTCTCTCGAGGGTAAAGTGGGCGAACCACGGGCCAAGTACATCCACACGGTGGACCAGGGATTGTGGAACCGGCCTTCGTGCCTGAACAATGTGGAGACCTGGGCCAATGTGCCCTTGATCGTCAACATGGGGGCGGACAAATACGCAGCCATCGGCACCGAAGGCAGCAAAGGGACCAAGCTGTTTGCCCTTTCGGGCAAGGTGCGCAACACCGGGCTGGTGGAAGTGCCCATGGGCATCACTCTGCGGGATATTTTGTACGACATCGGCGGCGGTGTCAGCGGAGGCAAGGAGTTCAAGGCCGTCCAGACGGGAGGGCCTTCGGGCGGGACGCTGATCGTGGAGAAGGGCGAAGGCGGGGCCGAATTCAGTCTGTTGGATCTGCCTGTGGATTTCGACGAGCTGACGCGAGCGGGGTCGATGATGGGATCGGGCGGCATGATCGTCATGGACAAGGAATCGTGCATGGTGGATGTGGCCCGCTATTTTCTGGCTTTTCTGCAGGAAGAGAGCTGCGGCAAGTGTCTGCCCTGTCGCGAAGGGTTGCGCACCATGCTGAACATTCTCGACGGCGTTTGTGAGGGTCGTGGCAGTCAGGCGGATCTGGAAACCCTTGAGGAGCTTTCCGAGGTGATGATCGACACCTGCCTGTGCCAGCTCGGTGGCGCAGCGCCCAACCCGGTGCTTTCAACCCTTCGCTATTTCCACGCGGAGTACCTGGCCCACATTGAAGACGGATGTTGCCCGGCCGGTGTGTGCAAGGAACTGGTTTCCCACGCCATCGGCGGCCAGTGCAACGGTTGCCACATCTGCGCCACGGTGTGCCCGGTGGAGTGCATCGTGGGTGAACCCAAAGGATTGCATTCCATCGGCCAGAATACCTGTGTCCAGTGCGGGGCCTGTTTCCAGGCCTGTCCCACCGACGCCATCGAGCGGGTCAAACGGGGCGAGGGGCACCCGGTTCAAATCCAGGCGGGGATCGAATGGCAAGTCCGGCAGAAAAAAAGCCAGACCGTGCAGGCCTGAAAGGAGCGGCAAAAATGTCCGAAGTGAGCATCACAATCAACGGGCGGAAGCTGAAAGTCGAAGAGGGTGTGTTTGTTTTGGAGGTGGCCAAGGAGCTGGGCCTCGACATTCCCACTCTTTGTCACTATGAGCACATGACTCCCTATGCCGCCTGCCGTATTTGCAGTGTCGAGGCGGGCGACGGCAAGGGCTGGACCAAGATGGTCACCGCCTGCAATTATCCGGTCTGGGACGGCCTGGAAATCAACACCGATACCGAACGTGTGCAGAGGGGACGGCGCATCAACCTTCAGTTGTTGATGAGTCGGTCGGCGCCCTGTGATGTCTTGCTGAAATTGGCCAAACAATTCGGCATCGACGAACCGCGTTGGGGCACCGGAACCGATACCTGCATCCTGTGCGGTTTGTGCGTGCGGATCTGTGACGAAGTGGTTGGCGCCCACGCCCTGGCCTTTGGCGAACGTGGGGTAACCCGAAGGGTGGCCACTCCTTTTGACGAAATCAGTGGCGATTGCATTCTGTGCGGAGCCTGCGCTTCGGTCTGTCCCACCGGGCACTTGAAGTTGGAGGAAATTGCCGGTCGTGAGATTGTGCACAGTGAAATGTCCTTGGCGCCCAACTCGGCCATCACTCTGCCTTTTCGCCAGGCTGTGCCCAACGTTCCGTTCATCGACACCGAATATTGCATTCACTACAACACGGGGGGATGCGGTGTCTGTTCGGAAGTCTGCCCCAAAGATTGCATAGACTATGAAGCCAAGGACGAAATGGTCGAGGAGGAAGTGGGCGCGGTGATCATGGCCACGGGCTTTGACAATTTCGATCCCACACCCCTGACCGAATATGGCTACGGGCGCTTGCCCAATGTGATCACCGCCGAAGAATT
>JAUUYW010000458.1 GCA_030590265.1 Candidatus Krumholzibacteriia bacterium | reverse complement strand
GGAGTGGTCCGGTTTCCTTCACTGTTCTGGATGACCTTGGCTTCTCCGCCATCCATGACAGAAACAACACTGTTGGTCGTTCCCAGATCGATTCCGATAATCTTACCCATTGTATTCTCCTTCAATTCATTTGAACGGGGGTCAATATTTGATTCAGGAGTCTATTAACAAGAGGCGTGCCATTATTGAGGTAGATTATTTCTTTATTAAACTGTTACAACGAAATAAGTTAGAAAACTCCAAACAATTCCAAAATATAACCCAAAAACAAGCCATGTCTTTTTGACAGCCAAATGTGCCATCTTGTCACTCCCGTCAATTATTCCTGTCACCTTCCCTGACACCCTGACGGAAGCACATCAGGACAACCAAATCCATCAATCGATGATGAAAGGAGCTCAAAACAGGTTGGTGCCTGGCATCAGCAGGCCAACGCACCAGAATCGACTCCAGAACCGACCTGAGAGGTGTGGCTGACAATCCTCGAATAACCCTGCTCAAGACACCAACTCCGGCTTGGCCTTTATAGTCCACCACATGATGCAACTTCATTTCCGGAATACGCTCAGGATGCAACCGCGCCAGATGAGGAAGGCTGTGCCGCCCACATTCCACCTTCTTCTCCAGGTATTGCTTCAGGGTGTGATGATGCACATGAAGAGGTACCGGCTGAATCAGCGCCTGAAAGCGCACCCCGGCATCCTGCTCCAAACGAAATGCCACTTCCATATCCTCAAAACCATAGGAGGAAAAGTCTTCATCAAATCCACCAATGGAGAGAAACGCCTCCCGAGACACGGCAGCGTTTTGAGTCACGAAGAATCGCCCAGGCGCAGGACCGCTTGAAAGTTTGGCCACACCACGCGAATCGAGATAGGAAAAGTGGGGTGCATCCGCCACCGAAGGATCGGTAATGGCATAACCAATGGTGCCGGAACCCGAATTGTTTTCCAGCAAATCCAGATGAGCATGAACAAGCCCTTCAGGAGCCACGATGTCGTCATCCAAAAAGAGAATCCATCGCCCGGCAGCAGCATTGGCTCCCAGGTTGCGAGCCTTGGCTCGGCCAACATTGTGAGGTGGTGATACGACCCGCAGCAATGGGTTGATACCAGCGCCGTCCATGGTAGCCAAAAAATCCGTTGTGCCATCGGTGCTGCCATCGTTGACCACAACCACTTCCCAGGTTCGGCCCTCGCCAGCATCCTGGTTTTGCAGAGCCTTGAGCGTTTGCTCCAGAAGCTCCACCTTGTTCATGGTTGGGACAACAACGGAAAGAATCATCAGGTGTTCCCTGCTTCATCCAAACGCAACTGTTCGAGGCTGACATTCTGGGGACCCGACTCAACCTCACCCAGGGCATTGCGGAAAATCTTCTCCACAAATTCCATATTGGCATCAAACCCTGCATATTTTCTGGCCGTGGCCAAGGCCTTCTCGCCGGCACTTCGACGGAACTCTTCATCTTTAGCAAACCGCAGCATCGCCTCAGCCAATTCGTCCACGCTGCGCGGGGTCACTATGATACCGCTTTCACCCTGAGTGATCCATTCCATGGACGATGGTAAACTGGAGATGATGATTCCCGCGCCGCAACTCATGGCTTCCAGCAGGCTGACCGCGGTGGCGTCCACCGAGGGCACGCTGATGAAGACATCGCAGGCATTCAGGGCGGTGGCAAATTCATCGTGAGGAAGTCGTCCCACCATGGCCATCACTTCTTCAATGCCAGCCTGACGAGCCTTGGCCCGGAAGGGTTCAGGATCCCCTTCGTAACCGGCGAAGAGAAAGCGGGCCCTTGGTTCCTGCTGCGCTACCTTGGCAGCCGCTGCAATCACCGTATCGATATTGTAGTACGGCTGCGTATAACTACGCGGCGAGAAATATAGAATTTCATCATCTGTAAAACCCAACTCCCGACGCCAATGACCTGCATCGAAGGGTTGGAATTTTTCAAAATCCACTCCCCACAACACACGATAACTTTGACCGGGTTTGGCCCCCAGCTCCACACACTTCTCCAGGATATCAGCGGAGTCACCTGTCAAAGCCCGGCAGCTTCTGAGTGCATTTTGGGCCAACCACATTTTCAAACCGTTTTCAAAAGGAGTGACATAAACATCATCTCCCCAAACAGTCAGGACATTGGGTTGAAAACCGGAGAAATGTCCCCAGTATCCGTAGCCCGTCAAAAAGTGGGTGTTCAAGAGATCAGGTTGAATCTCTTTGAGGATTTTTTTGACTTTGCGCAGAGAGAAAAGATAACGCAGTGGTTTTGGGCCACCGTCACTGGTGATATCGTGCACCGTGACACCTTCGACATGGCCAGGTTGCACGGTCAGCAAGTGGCACTCATGGCCTTTTTGGGCAAACCACTGGATCCAGCGTTCAGTGTGAATGTGGCGGCCTATGGAGAGGAAGGCGAGACGCATAATACCCCAGTGCGTTATGATTCCCGAAAGAAAAAGTTTTAGGTGGTGCCGAGAGCCGGAATCGAACCGGCACGGAGCAACGCTCCGAGGGATTTTAAGTCCCTTGCGTCTACCAATTTCGCCATCCCGGCACAAAACTTAAGCCGCGACCACCATAGCCTGAAAGACAAGCAAAACAAACAAAAAAACCGTCGCAACTGCGAACGGTCAATTGAGTGCGTTGGAGGCGGCACCCAGAGTCGAACTGGGGATGACGATTTTGCAGACCGTTGCCTTAGCCACTTGGCTATGCCGCCTCGGGGCACAATTGCCGGGCGGGGAGCTTACCGCGCCGATCGGATCCGGTCCAGTCCGGTCCGGTCCGTGTGTTTGGACAAGCTGTGGGCCAAGCT
>JAUUYW010000492.1 GCA_030590265.1 Candidatus Krumholzibacteriia bacterium | reverse complement strand
TGTCGATCTCCGTGGTGGCGATGTCCCTGAAAACAGCCACATCGTCCATCCAATTCCGGAAATCGGCCCAGTGGTTTTCATTGAAACGCTGGAATTCTTCTTCGGTAAACGGCTGGTCGTCGGACCACAGCAACGCGTTTGGCCCCTTGCTCACATGGTCGGTGGTGATCCCTATTTTTTCATACCAGCCGGACATGTCGAACTTGGCGCTGATAGAACCTATGGAACCGGTGACGGTCATGGGATTGGCCATGATCAAAGGCGCCCGATAGGACATCATGTATCCACCACTGGCGGCCACATCCACCATGGAAATGATGACCGGTTTCTTCTGGCTGACTTTGTGCACAGCATGGCCCATCAGGTCGCTGGCCAAACTCTCGCCGCCGCCGCTGTCCACCCTCAGAACGATGGCCACCACATCGTCATCATTGGCTGCCCGGTTCAATTCCCGCACGATACTTTCGTGCCCCATCATCAGACCCAAAACAGGGTTGACTCCGTTTTCACGACCGCCAATGTTTCCCTGGGCGTGCACGATGGCGATGGTTTTGTCGCCTTTCAGATCAAGATCCTCGGGGCTCTCATCCGCATACCGTTCGTGGCTGACCACGGCCAAATAATCTTCCCCTTCGGGTTTGAGTTGGTCCTTGATTTCATCCCAGTACTTCAACCCGTCAAACATGCCGGCGGCCACTGCTTCAGCCGGTGTGAACAAGGCGTATTCCATCAACTCGATGACCTGATCCTCGCTAATGCCCCGATCCTTTTGCAAGGCACCGCAGAACATGCCCCAGAATTCATCCATCATCCAATTCATGTTCTTTTTGGCTTCGGGTGAGAGATCATCGCGAGTGACCAATTGAGCTGCAGCTTTGTAATGGCGAATGGCTGACACCTGAGGTGCAATTCCCAGTTTTTCAAGGGTTCCCTTGACGTGTTTGGAGGTTCTGGAAAAACCATTGAACATGATGTACCCCGCAGGCGGGCAATAAAGAGAATCGCAGATCGCAGCCAGATAGTAAGTCTTCGCATCAATGGCATCGGCAAACCCAATGACGGGTTTTCCCGCCTCCTGGACCCGCGCCACCGCACCACGGATTTCTTGCAGCTTGCCCAAGCCCGCGTTGTGACTGGAACTCATTTGCAACAGAACACCGTCGATGCGTTCGTCCACCGCCGCCTTATCCAGGTTCTCCAAAATTTCCTGCAGGGTCAGGCCTCCTGCGCCGCCGGTGGCTTGGGCCATCACCCCGCCGGGAGGATCGTACTCCAGAACATCTCCGTAGAGATCCAAGTGCAACCAGCTGTGATCCTGAATGTCAGTTTCGCCGCCAAATTTCATGGCCAGCAGGCCCACCGCTGCCAGAACCAAAACCGTCAACGCCAGAAATGACGCCAAGAATGACCGCATGAATGATTTCACCGTGGAACCTCCGGGATAACAAATGCCTGTCGGGGAACAGGTTTCAATAGCAAGGACAACCGGGATAATACCACCTCCGGGTCCATCTGTTAACAGGGGAACAGCCAATCAGAGGTACAAAGTTGCGAAATTCCTAAAGTGTGTTTCCTTTGGACCGATAAAGCAGATGGGATAAAGGCTTGGAATCCCTCGATTTCCTATGATCCGGTCTCCAAGATTTCTCGACCGATCACTGACTGCAGAAAAGGTGGACCATCGTGAGCGATACGAACCTAATCGGCATTACTGCCACTGCCACCGAAGCCTTCAAGGACTTCGACTGGGCCGAGCACGACGGCAAAGGGGTGCGCCTTTTTGTCCAGGGCTTTGGCTGAGGCGGTCCCACTATTGGTATGGCTCTGGATGAGCCTAAAGACGAAGATTTGACTGTGGAAGAGGGTGGCATCAATTTTGTGATGGACAACCAAACCACCGACATCCTGCGCCAGAGCGGCGGCCTGACCATCGACTACGTCAACGAGTCGTATCGTCGGGGTTACATGCTGCGCCTGGGTATCAGCAACGACTGCGGCGAAAGCAGTGGTGGTTGCAGCGGATGCGGTTGATCTTCTGATGGTTTGAATCAAAATCGATTAAAAAGGAACCTCAATCGAGGTTCCTTTTTTTGTTCAGCTGGAAGTATCAGCTAGAAATCTTCAGGTTTGATATCGAAGTCATCGTCCAACAAATCTTCGTCGTCTTCATCTTCATTATAGTCAAGATCCTCATCCAGATTCAGAAGATCAGCGTCTTCGTCGTCAGCCAGTTCATCGAGGACCGGTTCGTCCTTATCCAGCAAATTCTGCTCGTATTTTTCACAGCATTCATCGCTGCAAAAAAACTTTCCCCGAAACTGAATTCCTGCTTCTTCGATTTCGCAACCACACTGGGTGCATTGGTTGTAGTCGGACATATTCCTATTCTCTCCCGAAAAGCCCAAAGGCTCCATTGGAAATCGCCAAACGCCAGTGGGGACTACATGTCCACGGACGGCTCCTTTTGACCAAATGATTCATCGAATTGATCCCGATG
>JAUUYW010000078.1 GCA_030590265.1 Candidatus Krumholzibacteriia bacterium | reverse complement strand
TGTCTCAGGTTTTAGCGGAGAATCGCCAGCGGAATCTCTCGCGTTCCGAGGTGGACGCTGCCGTGACCATCAACAAGGCAGGGTCGGATCTGCTCCTGTTGATCAATGACATCCTGGACCTTTCTCGGGTGGAAGCCGGCAAATTGGATCTGTGTTTCGAAAATGTTGATCTGAAATCCCTGGTGGCGGACATGGGGGACCTGTTCCGCCCCCTGGCCCAAAAACAGGGTGTGGAATTCCGCGCCTTCAAGGGCCCGGATATTCCTGGAAAATTGGTATCGGATCCGTTGCGGCTGACCCAGATTATAAAAAATATTCTCAACAACGCCTTCAAGTTCACTGCCCAGGGTTCGGTTACTTTTCGGGTTCGTTGCACATCGCCAAGTGAGCTGGCCGAGCTGGATTCCAATTCCGATTCACCCTGGATCGTCTTCTCTGTTTCTGATACGGGTTCCGGCATGAACCAGGGCACCCTGGGGCGAATTTTTGAAGCCTTCAACCAAGGTGACGGCAGCATCGTCCGCCGTTATGGAGGCTCTGGCCTGGGGCTGAGTATTTCCCGAAAACTGAGTGAAATGTTGGGTGGAGTTATTCGTGTTGAAAGCATTGAAGGGAAGGGTTCAACTTTCCGCCTTTTCCTGCCTGTGCAACCCAGTGAGGAAATTCTGCAAGGGCAGGTAGGGGAACCAGCGGCGATTCTTCCGGAATTGTCTCTTCCATTTGCCATGGAAACGGATTCCAGCCCGGTGCAGGTGTCCCCTCTGGAAAATATCCAAAAGGAAAAAAATCTGCCGCCCAAGGAACGGGATGCCCACCAGTTCCCCGATTTGACCGGTCGGAAAATCCTCATTTGCGACGATGATATGCGCATGGTTTTCCAGATCAGTGAAATCGTGGATGAACTGGGCGCTGAGGTCATTCTGGCCCATTCCTGGCAGCAAGGGGTCGATAAATGCCGCGAGGGTGAGGATTTTGATTTTGCCATCGTAAGTCATCGGTTGGCCGACCGTCCGGACGGCTCGAATATTGCAAGATGGAAATCAGCCAGTGGTGCCCCTTCGTTCCCGGTGCTGACTCTGGTGCGGGAATGTGATGATCAGGATAGCACCGGGGCTGATCTGGTGGGCAGCAGGCCTCTGCAAAAGGAAGAATTCCTGTCGTTGGTGAAAACGGTCCTGGACCCAGGGTGGGTTCTCAAGACCGCGCTTTTGCAATTGTAGTCTTCGAGTGGATCGAAGAAGGAGAATTAATGAGTTCCTCCGAGGTTCTGAAAATCATGCTGGTGGATGACCGGCCCGAGAACCTGAAGTCTCTCAAGCAGCTTCTGGACCGCCCGGATTTGGAAATCCTGACGGCCGATTCAGGCAACGAGGCCCTGGGCATGATGCTGGACCACGATCTGGCATTGGTCCTTCTGGATGTGCAGATGCCGGAAATGGATGGCTTTGAGGTGGCAGAGTTGATGCGTCGCAATGTCCGCACCCGGGAAATTCCCATCATTTTTGTAACTGCCATCAACAAAGAACGCCGGCACATTTTCAGTGGCTATGAAGCCGGTGCCGTGGACTATATTTTCAAACCCGTGGATCCCTTCATCATTCGCTCAAAAGTGAATGTTTTTCTGGAGATCAAACGCAACCACCAGGTGCGCGCGAGATTGGTTTCGGAGCTGAATCAGGCCAACAATCGTTTGCAGGAAATCAGTGATCGCAAATCCGATTTCCTGTCGGCTGCATCCCACGAATTGCGCACTCCTTTGACTGTGATCAAAGAGTACACCAGCCTGGTGCTGGAAGAAATTGTTGGTCCCCTCAATGATGAACAGAAAGCTTGCCTGACATCGTCCCTGCGCAATTGCAATCGGTTGGCCGACCTGGTCAATGACCTGCTGGATTTGGACAGCATTGAATCCGGTTACAGCCATTTGAAAAGAGAGCGGGTGGACCTTGGTGGCGTCGCCGAGAACATTCGGCGGGATTTTTCAAAACAATGCAAAAATGCCGGGCAGATTTTGCAAGTTGATCTGGCTGATGAATTGCCGGCCGTATTGGGAGACACCGGCATGTTGACCCAGGTTCTGGTCAATCTGGTGGGCAACGCCTGCAAATTCACCCCGGCCGGGGGAAAGATATTGATCCGGGCCGAGGTTCAGGAATCGGGCGTTGGAGTGGAGGTCCTGGACAATGGTCCAGGCATCAGCCAACAGGATCAGGTAAGGGTTTTCGAAAAATTTTCCCAGTTGAATCGCGGTTCTGCTCCCGGTCCCCAGGGCACTGGTCTGGGTCTACCCATTTCCCACAAGATCATTGAAATGCACGGGGGAGAACTGGAACTGGAAAGCGAAGAAGGCAGCGGTAGCAAGTTCCACTTTCTGCTGCCCGTTTATGATGTGGCCGGGCATGTGCGAGAATTTATTTCCGACGGGACCACTGCAGAAGGCAGCTTGGCTCATGAGTGGACGCTGGTTCTCCTGAAACCCGGAAACATGGAGCAGGATCTGGCCCAGAAACTGGCCCGGGAAATTGAACGATTGTTTCGCCAGGGGGAAGACCGCAGCTCCGAAGTCCTGTTGGATGGTGAAGCTTGCCTGTTGGTTTTGTTGCGAACCGACCGTCGCGGCACTGCTTCGTTCCTGTCCCGCCTGGAAAAACATCTGGCAAAAGGCTCCGATGATGACTTCAACCTGACATACGCCGTGAAAAACCTTGATCCTAAAAACATCGCTTCTCTCTCAACGGATTTATCCGACCTGATTTTTCATCAGTTGGGTCGGGCACTTGCAGAAGTAAGGAGCATTCAGTGAGTAAGGGTAGAATACTCGTGGTGGATGACGAACCGGATATCGTCCGCAGTTTGAGTATCCGTCTCGGTTCCATGGGATACGAAGTGAGCACGGCTTTGGATGGCCTTAGTGCAACGCGCAAAGCCATCGAAGAACAGCCGGACCTGATTATCCTGGATATCGGCATGCCCGCAGGAACCGGGCCTGCGGTGGTGGAGAGGTTGCGCAACCTTGATGAAACCTGCAACATCCCGGTGATTTATCTGACTGCCTGCACAGCCGCCGAAGATTACCGGAAGGCAAGGCAGGGCGGGGTATGCAAGTACATTACCAAACCGTTTGATTCTGACATTCTGCTTTCGGCCGTTGAGGATCAGATCGCCCGGGCGCGCCAGTGCTGAGTTGTGTCCTCGTGGGGCCGAATGTGTCCGCGAGGGGACACATTTAATGGTGATGGCTCTTTTTCAGTAACAATATTATACTAATTGAAATCTTGTAATTTATTATACATCAGCTTGTTAAGACAATGTCTTGGTTGAATGTGGCGAGTTTGGCACCATCCCTGCAGTGCATCAAGTGCATGTGTGGAAAGTGACCCGACCTGGAACCTGACAGGACGGAACCGCAAACCAGTACTGTCGTTCGGGGCTTCGGCCCAATCTGGTTCGGGGCACTGTTCTATTCTTGTTCGAAAGTGAGGATTCCCCCTCCTCGCAAGCGAGGATACCCCCCCTCGCCCAGGCCGCCTCAGCTGGTGTGAGGCGGCCAACTTTTTTGGGATAATTAGGCAGGATCAGGTCTTGGAAATTGACAGGGAGTTATTTTCAGAGTAATTTCGACCTAGTTGTCCAGATATAGTGCCGAAGGGCTTTTTTTTGTGAGGGGTTTCTGTGTTTTCCCAGACTGTTGAATATGCTATGCGGGCCGTTCTGGCTCTGGCTGCCGGTGACGGCACACCCATGACCACCCGACAAATTGCCGAAACCATGAAAGTTCCCCAGAGCTACCTCTCCAAAGTGCTTCAGGCCCTGGTGCGGGGTGGGTTGGTGTATTCCACCCGGGGATTAAGAGGTGGATTTGTTCTGGTAAAAACTGCCGAAAATATTACGCTGCTGCAGATTCTCAATTCCGTCAATCCTCTCCAGCGCATTGAAAGCTGCCCTTTGGATCTGGATGCCCACAGTTCAGATCTCTGCCCGCTGCACCGCCGGCTGGATCAAGCCATGGCCATGGTGGAGAATGCTTTTTCCGGAACTACCCTGGCGGAAATCCTCTCCGAGGACAATCCCTGTCCCACAATGCAGCAACAGCTCCAAAAACTGGAAGCTTTGCAAAAGAAAGATTAACTGCGTTTCTGAACCGTTTTGACTGCTCGAGATATTTCTTCGATCCCCTGATCAACCTCATCCGGAGTCGTCATGCGGCCCAACGAGATGCGCAGGGTGCCAAGGGCCCAGCGCTCGGGCACACCCATGCTGTTCAACACACGACTGATAACAGGACCACCACCATGGCAGGCTGCTCCTATGGATACGGCAACATCCGGCATTGCTGCCATGATTTCATCCCCCCTGAGGTCAGGAAAGCTGATGTTCAGGGTATTGGGCAACCGCATTTCAGGGTGGCCATTGACGCGGGCATCCGGAAAAAAGGACAGCAGGGATTTCTCCAAATGGTCGCGCAATCCTGTCAACCGGGGGAGTTCTTCGGCAAGGTCTTCCTGGGCCAACCGGCAGGCTTCACCAAGGCCAACGATCTCCAGGATGTTTTCGGTGCCGGGGCGTCGACCATTCTCCTGTTTGGCACCGTGCAGCAGGTTGGGCAATTCCAGGCCCCGGCGCAGACACAGCACTCCAATTCCTTTGGGACCATAAAGTTTGTGGCCGGCAACCGAGATCATGTCCACACCCAGTTCAGGCAAATTGACCCGGATTTTGCCCACGGCCTGGGCACAATCCGTGTGCATCAGGATGCCTTTCGAGTGGGCCAGACGAGCGATTTCGCTGATGGGTTGCAGGGTTCCCACTTCGTTGTTGGCCAGCATGATGGTCACCAGGGTGGTTTCAGGAGTGAGGGCGGCGGCCACGTCCTCAACACTGACCATGCCCAAAGAGTCCACGGCCACTTCGGTAAAACTGAAACCCCGGGTTTCCAGGTGTCGAAGAACTTCAGTGACGGCCGGATGCTCCACATTGCAAGTAACTATATGATTGCCCTGCTTGATGTTAGCTAGAGCTGCACCGATAATAGCATGGTTGTTGGCTTCGGTGCCGCTGCTGGTGAAGATGATCTCGTCGGGTTGGGCACCTAGCAGTTGACTGACCTGCAAACGGGCCTGGTCGATGGCGCTTCGACAGGCCTGGCCCAGGGTGTGGTTGCTGGAGGGGTTGGCGAAGTGATCGCGCAGAAAAGGCAGCATGGCGTCGGCCACTCGTGAATCCACCGGTGTGGTGGCGTTGTAGTCCAAATACAGCATGGATGGTCCTTCCTTGGTTGGACCCAGAATACGTCAGGGTGGGAAAAATGCCACTGCCTTCTCAGTGGACGTTTACACACTGCCTGCCGGGAGTTACTTTCAACCAAATGAAATTCCCTTTGACCGGCATTCCTTATGTTCCCAGGAGTCATTGGTCCACTTTGCTGGTCCTGGGCCTGGTCATGCTCTGCACCGGGCAGATGCCCGGCCAAGCCAATGCTCAAGACTGGGATCACTACCGTGGCTGGGAAGTGACCGAATTTGAATTGACGGGGTTGCCCGAAGAGCTTGCTGGAGACTTCAACAACCAACTGGTCCTTCAAGGCAGCAGCAATCTCTTTGGCAGCAAAAAACCGAATTTCAAAACCAAACTCCTGGCCGAAGATCTGGCACGCATTCGGTTGCATCTGGCGCGCCATGGTTATCCCTTTGCCAAAACCAATCCTGTAGTTACCGCCGACCTGGAAAAGCGTCAGATGAGCCTGACCATTGAAATTGATGCAGGTCAGGCTGCCAGAGTGGGGCGTTTGGATATTGATGGTTGGCCCGTTCGGGTAGCGTTGCCGGATACGAGTCGTCAGGGGATCATCCACCAGGGCCAGATTTTTCAGGATGAAATTATTGAAAAGGCCGCTGACATGTTGCGGACAATTTTACAGGACTCTGGTTTTGAATCAGCGAAGGTTCGGCCCTCTTTGGTGGGATTTGAGGCCGGTCAAATTGAGATTCTCTTTGATGTGGATGCAGGACTTTATTGTGTGATCGATTCGGTAACAGTGGAAGGATGCAGCGAAGATCTTTTCGGCGTGGCTCTTCGGGTCATGGATATAGAACCCGGAATTGAGTATTCGGCTGAAAAAATGAAGCAGTCGGCTTTGGATTTGCGGGGGATCCAACTTTTTGGCCGGGTTGAACTGACAACAGAGAATCTTGAATCAGGCCATCTGCTTGCCCGAGCGACTCTTGAAAATGCCCGCATGCGTTCCTGGTATGCGGCGGTGGGGACCTGGTCCGACAATCCCTGGATGGTTCGCATGGGGTGGTCGCACAATAACTTCTTCAAACGGGGTTTTGGTTTGCGGACCGCAGGCGAAGTGGGTGCCCACACAGTGAGTGTGGGAGCTGATGTCTTCTGGAAGGGATGGCTTACTCCACGCTCCACCACCAGCTATGGATTTGAAGTCATCCAAGAAAAGGAACTATCCTATGGATCTTTCGAGAAGCGCACCGAAATAATTCAGGCTTTTCGACCCAACCTCCGGGATATGTGGAAGGTCGGCCTTTCAATGTCGTTGGTTGATGTAGAGCTGTATTCACCCGATCCGGATGAACCACCTGATGCCCAGGGGCCCATGCTCGAACTCTGGAGTGACATGAAATGGGATCGGACAGACAACCCCATCAGGCCTACTCAAGGACATTATTATAAAATTTCCTTCACCTTTTCTCCTCCCGAAGGAGTATCCGAAGCACCCTATGTGCAATTGCAGGTCGATACAGTCCGTTACCAACCGATTTTTGGGGAATTGGTTCTTGCCGGGCGATTGCGGCTGGGAGCAAGCCAATCTTTGGGAGGCTCGGAAGATTTGATTTCCAACCGCAGGTTCTATGCTGGCGGGTACAATACCATGCGTGGATATGAGCGTCGGCACCTGGGGCCCACAGATTCCTCAAACGATCCTCGAGGCGGCAAGTTTGTGGGTTTGGCAGGGCTGGAAGTGCGGTACCCGCTTTTCTGGTTGATTGAGGGGGCCGTCTTTTTTGATGCAGGTCAGGTCTGGCGTGAGTATTCGGATGTGACAACTGGTACAATTAGTGGGGCTGCGGGCCTGGCGGTGGATTTGATCACTCCCATTGGTCCTTTGCGTCTGAATTATGCGGTCAACGTTCTTCATCGGCAGGAGGATCGGCCTCGTGATATGTGGACCTTTGGGATAGGATATCCATGGTAAACCCATCAGACAGCCAACAGGTGACCCAAAAAGAACAGGGAAAAGCTTCCTGGGTTCAGCGTTTTTGGCGACGTGGTTTGCGTTTGATTGGGAAGCTTGTGTTGACTCTGTTGGTGGTTGTATTGGTGCTCTTGCTGGTGGTGACTTTGCCCGCGACCCGCAGTGGTTTGTTGAAGATGGCCCTGGGTCAGGCGCACCGTTTCCTGCCGGGAGAATTGACCGTGACCAAGGCGTCGTGGCCACAACCCGGAAGGTTGGAATTTCAAGGGATTGTCTGGAGGGTGGCCGTCAGTGATTCCCTTTCCGGAGCTGCAGTGGGCGATACCCTGGCCCAGATTGCCGACCTGGTGGTGGAATTGGATTTGATGGCTCTGCGGGACAAGGATCTCTGGGTCCGGGAAGTGATTCTGCAGGCAGGGCCGGTCGATATCCCCAACATCATCAAGCTTTTTCCTGTCTCCGAAACTGCCAGTGCGGAAACTGATTCGCTGCCGCCAGCACTTTTCCTTCGTGAGGGAAATTTCCCGCCCATTCCTTCCATCGGATTGGAAAAGTTCAAGGTTCAGGTTCGGGATTTGGAAGTTGACGAGACCTTGACCGTGGCCAGTGCCGGTCTCGAAGGATTTGTGGATTTGAGAGCGGGAAGCCAGGCTGAAGTTCAATTGAAGCGGGGTGCCGTCAGGTTGGAATTGAGTCAGGATGACCCCATGATCCTGGTGGCCGACAGCCTCATGGTGAGCTTGACTGCCAATGGCCCTGACCGTGAATTCATTTTGGAAAACCTGTTTTTGCGAGTGCCGGAAGCGGGGCCGATCGCGGTGCTCGAATCCTGGCGGGATGCTGAAACTGTATCGTTGCACATATCTGGCCAAGGGAAATGGACAGAAACAGGGTTGAACATTGCTCTGGCTGGGAGTGGTGTATTGCCAGGGCCTGACCATTTGCGTCCTTTGTTACCCGAAGATGTTCCTCTGGAAGTTTCGGGTCCTTTGGTCGGTGATTTTGATTTGGATGTCTCCATTGCTGATTTTTACCAACCGGATCCGGTGGCCCATGTGCGTCTGGACTTTTCTGATACACCATGGCTGGAGCACCTGATCCTGACTGCAGGTGTGGAAAATTTCAAGGTTGAGGTCGATACTTTTGATCTGGTTTTGATGGGAGCCCGTTTGGCTGCATCAGGTTGGGTAGACTCCACAGAAGTTGACATGATTTTGGCTGCCGGCCTGGATGATCCAACCCTGTTGCATTTGCTCGGAGGCCCTGCTCTGGCAACTGCCGAGGCCAACTTTGACCTGAAAGCGGATTTGAAGGGACTTTGGCCCTTGCCCGGGCTAAATCTGGATCTGACTGCATCTGCGAATACTCCTGATTTGGTTTTGCCTTCACTGCACACTGAAATCCGCACCCGGAACCACCTGGTGGAAGCGAGAATCCTCGTGGACCAAGGGCTTACTTCCGGGGCTGCCACTCTCGATTCCCTGCAATTGAACTGGGAGGCCGACCTGAGCAGGCTGGATTCCCTGTCTCACCGATTCGATCTCGGGGTTTGGGCTCCCATGGGAAGGGTAGCCCTTGGCGGTACCGGATTGATTGACAGTGTGCGCACCCTGAAACTGGATTCTCTGGTGATTGTGGGGCTGGACAGCACTATGCGCACGCAACAGCCGGCAACCATTCTACTGGGACCAGGGCCAAGGGATCTTCGCGTTGAAAACTTCCGTCTGGAGGGCGGGCTCGGTATAATTGCTCTTCAATGCCAGCTTGATTCCACCGGACTGAACCTGGACCTGACTACGGATCTGTTGCTTCGGGAAGAATTCCTGATGGCCGTTGCTCCCTCCGATTTTTGGGGCAGAGAAGGCGGGTCTGATGTCTCCATCAAAGCCTCAGTGGATTTGGAGGGTGGTGCAGGAGGGCCTGTATTCAATGGTCAGGCCGGGGCCAGGCTGATACCTCATCGTGATGACCCTGAAGTTGGAGTGGAACTGGATTTCCACTTGGTGCGGGGCGACAGCAGCGGCTTGGGCGCAGACATGTTGCTGTTTGCAGGAGAGACAAATCTTCTGACCGGAAGGTTCCGCTGGCCCGGTCAGCCGGATATGGATACCGGTCAATGGATTCCAGAGCCTGGTCGTGGGCTGGAGGTTCTTTTTTCCCACCAGGAGTTGGATTTGTCCCTGCTGAATCCGGTGTTACCGCCTGATATCAAATTGATGGGAATACTGGAATTTGCTGCTCAGTTGTTGGAACAAACTGAACCGGTCAAGGAAGACACCCAGTTGCCCCAAACCGCTTTCTTATCCGGTGCCAGCATCGAAGGGCATTTGGGGTTTGAAAAGTTGGATGTGGAGTTGCCCAACAGCTCCCGCCTGGCCTTGCGCATGAATACAGATCTATCAGGGAATGTTTTCGACCCGGAAATCAAAGGCACCGTGGAAATTATGTCCGGGTATATCCGAATTCCCGAGATACCACCGACCTTGTTACCGTTGGAGGGGGAGTCTCTTATATGGCAAGCCATGGTCAAGCGAGCTGCCGCTCAGGGGGATTCCATCTCGGTGGAAGACTATCTTAACCCCGATAATCAAGGCCCAATGATGGATGAAGCCACTGGGGCATTTGTCCCCAACCTGGATCTGACCTTGGATTTGCCCGGCAATCTTATTATCAACGGTTATGGTTTGAATATTGAGCTGGAAGGCAGCCTGCAGGCAACTAGGGGCCAGGATGAAGAAGGTATACCTGTGCCCATCCTTAACGGCCGCATCGGTGTCCGGCAGGGAACCCTGAAATTCATGAACAACGTCTTCGACGTGGAGAAGGCCGATATTAATTTCAACAACTTGGCCCCACCCAATCCTCACCTGGATATCAAACTCTCATCGGATGTTTCCGGTTACATCATCTATTTGAAGGTGACCGGATTTGCCGATGACCCGGATGTTGAATTGAGCTCTGAACCAGACCTGGTGCAGTCGGATATCGTGGCGGTTCTGCTCTTTGGTCAACCAACCAATGATCTGGACAACAACCAGCGGGGACAGGCTGACAAAGAGAATGATCCCGGTGTTCAACTGCGGGAAAATTTGGCTGCCTTGGCGGTGGTTTTCGGGGGGGCCGGTCTGCAAAACAAGATGTCCAATACTTTGGGTGTGGACTTGGTTGAGATGGGCTCCGACTCCGAAGGCGACAGCACATTCAGGGTGGGGAAATACCTCACGCCGAAGATTTTGCTGGACTACAACCAATCCCTGGAAAAATCCGGCACCTATTTCATGACCCTGGAATATTCTATCAACAAGTATTTCAAATTAATTTCCACTTATGGGCAAGGTGAAGAGGCATCGGGACTGGAGTTGAAGTGGTTGCGGAGATATTAGGATTATTGCCCCTGACAATGTGAGCTCTTTATCAAGACCAGGGTGCTTTTTGATTCCAGAAAAACTTTTTCACTGGACATGGGTTCAGCCTTTTCTGGTGAAAGAAAGTCGTTTGGCGAGGCTTTGGATGTATCGATGATTCGGTACCAGGAACCGGTCTCCGAAACCTTGGGCAAGTTGAATTCCTGTTTGTTTTTGGAGGCATTGAAAAGGACCAACAGTTCCTGATCATCAGAGCCTGAAGCAAGGCTGAAGGCAATGCAATGAGACTCGGGTGTCCAGTCCGGTTTTCCCGGTTGCAGGCCATGCCAAGTGATGTCGCCTTTTTTTTCGGGGTTAGTGGCCAACCAGAAACGATCATCGGCAAGGCTGTCCAGATCCTTTGCCAAAGCGATCAGGTTTTTTGA
>JAUUYW010000500.1 GCA_030590265.1 Candidatus Krumholzibacteriia bacterium | reverse complement strand
CCTGCCAAGGAGGGTTTACGGTGATGACGGCAGTGGTGAGAGAGTTGGTTTTTCTGCCATCGGATGTAGTGGCCTGGATCTCAAACTGGTATTGACCTGGAGAGAGGTTGGTCAGGGGCAAAATACCAGGCCAATGAATGACAGGGGCCTGGTCGGAGTTGGAATTCAAGAGGTCCTTTGCGGTGAATTGAACCCTGTTTTCGTGGGTGAAGGTTGGGGCACGGAAAAGATAAGTCAGGGATGAAAGGGGACCGGTTAAATTCAAGGTTTGGTTCACCGGGTGGGACTCGCCATTGACCCTCATTCCTGTGAAACTCAGGATGGGCGAAACAGTTCGGGGTGTGTCCAGCTCATGTCGATAAATGGATAGTCCACCGTCGGTTCCAATCCATATGTGGCCATCTTCAGTCAAAATCAGAGCATCGCGGTTTGTCTCGTTGCCTAACAGCCCTTCTTTGGCGGTCAAACGAGTTGTTTGGTTGCCGTCCCAGATGGTGAGGCCTTCATCGGTGCCGAACCAAAGGCGTCCGGAGTTGTCCTGGGTGATGGAATAAATGGGGCGGTGGATTTCTGGATCAGGGGAAACGGTTCTTTCCAGTTGGTCGTCTATTACCTGGAAAAGACCGCCGGATGTTCCTACCCAAAGCCGACCATCGGAGTGTTCAAAAATGGCATAAGTGCTGGAACTTCCCGATAAGTCGTCTCCTTTTATCTGGCTGAATTCGCCATCTTTTAAAATGAAGATTCCGTTGTAGCCGGAGGCAATGGCAATATCGTTGTTTGCCAACATAACAAGGCGCCGTATGTAGTTCAAAGACTCGTTATCAAGTCTGGGGATGGTAACCTTTTCAAACTGCGGACCAATTTTATGGTAGAGGCCGGTGGAGGTTCCCACAAATGTGCCTTGCACCGGGTGGTGCAAAATGGAATACACAGGGGACGAAAGGCCATCCCGGGAATCGAACCAATGAACGGTATCATCATTGTCGTTCAAGATTCCCAAGCCCTGGCGATCAGCGGCAATCCACAGTTGCCCTTTTTCATCTTCGGCCAGGTCAATGACCCGGCTGATGTGATCAGGTTGGCTGCCAAAGGAAAATTTCCGGGAAGGGGGGCCAAAAACAGTCAACCCGTTTTGATGGCCCAACACAACAGCACCGGATGCCCGTTGGCAGATGGCACTGACCTCGTCGTCCAGAAGACCGTGGACGTGGTCATAACAGGCCAGGCGGCGACTGATGATTTTGCTGATCCCCCGCAAGCTGGTGAGCCAAACATTCTGTTCCCGGTCCTGCAGGACAAAGTTGGCGGCTTTGTTGGCCACACCGCTGGCCGCAGTCAGAACTTCCAGACCAAGATCGGGGTGGTAGTTGTAGATGCGGGAAAAGTCTACAAAATACAGACTGCCATCGGGACCTTGGGCTGCTGAAGTGGGGGGCTCCACCAGGCTCAAATCCAACTCGGGTACTGTCACCAGTTGAGCAAATTTCTCGTTCACAAAACGGGCCAGCCATTGGTGACCGAAGACCCAGGTAACGCCGGTCGCAGCATCGTGAGCTGTGGCAAAAACACCGCCTTCGGGGATTTCCGGAGCTGGAAAATAGGTTTTCGAGGGAGATTCCAGATCAATGGCTTGCAGCCCGGCAGAAGTGGCTATCAATATCCGTGACTGAACCTTTTCCATGGAGAAAATAGCAGTGCCGGGTTCTCCACATTGCCGGGAATGCCAAACCTTTCCGTTCCAATGAACCAAATGGCCGGAGCGCGTGCTCATCAGAAGGTTGGATTGACCTCGGGAATCAATCCAGGATTCCTGATCAAAAATTTCCCAGGTTCTGTTTCCGTTGAAAGCCCGGGGCAATTCTTGCCACCGGCCATCAACGAAACGCGATACACGGTATGGTTTACCCCTGGGCACCCACCAAACAACCCCCTGATCATCAATGGAGACCAGTCCGGAGCCGCGAGGGGCACCGGGCTCCTGGCCGCGGATTTCACTCCACCTGACTCCGTTGTAGCGAGTCAAACCGTTCCGGGTGCCAAACCACATGTTGCCGAGAGAATCCTGGGCAGCGTTGAATACCGAATTGGAGGCTACCCCATCCTGTTCTCGATAGGTTTGGATGTGGTAGCGTTGGGCAAGTGTTGAATCTGGCTTAAAAGTCAGCAGGGTTGCCGTAAGAAATACCAATAGAAGTAGTTTTTTGAAAAATACAGGGCGCATGCCTCAAAGTCCTTCACTGGATGTGAATTATATTTTGAGCGCATGCTAGCACCGGGGAATAAGGGGATCAAGTTGGAATCCTGGAGGAATAACGCGGTGAATTCCCCCACAACCCATATCCAATGGTCTCCCCAATACTCTCAATGCGTTTTTCCAGGCCCAGCCGACTCTG
>JAUUYW010000073.1 GCA_030590265.1 Candidatus Krumholzibacteriia bacterium | reverse complement strand
TCCGAAATCTTTGTAGCTCCACTGTGTCATTAACTGATTGTGGAACTTGCATTTCCCGTTCGGACAGAACGGAGGCTGCCAGCCTTCTGGGGGTGCTTCTAGGTAAGTCATGAAGTGGGGATTGCAGATTTGAGGCCAGCAACATTCTCCACGGCACAACACAAATATCACCAAGGCAAGGGAATTCCTGCCCCCACCTGAACTGTTGCATTGGAATAATCGAATCCACCGTGGTTGTAATGGCGATATTGCCCCTTGACCCAAAAGATGTATTTTCCCTTCAGGGTCCATTCGCGTCCCACCTCGGCCAACCAGGACCAGTACTTTTGCCGATAGCTCGAGGAAATCTGGGCTTTGCTGGCCCCAATGCCCAAACCGAAAAAAGTTGATCCCAGGGCATCGGGGTCACGCATGTCCTGAAAATATTTTCTAAAAACCGCATCCGCAGAAAGAATGTATTGGTCATCCCCGGAGACAGGCAAATAATCAGCCTGAATGATGAACCCGGTATTCCAGTTGTAGAGGAAACTGAAAAAATTCGAGGCGGAACCTGGCCGGAACAAAATAAAAGCTCCCCCTCCTGGCAATCCCGATTCATAATCGAAGGCGGTGCCGATTTGCCCGTACAATCCCAAAAAGACAGGTGAGTCCAGGGATGGCCCCAATTGGGATTGAGGCTTGCTCAAGCGGTCATTGGTGGCCGCTTCACTGGAAGCCACCGAGCCCAAGAGCCAGCCAACAACCAGCAGCACCAGGGCAGATTTCATGACAAAACCATAATATTCCTGATTTGGGAGCAATTGCATGCCTTTCAGATTAGGGAATTTCAATAATCAAAAATCTTGTTGCAAATCGGATGCCGAAAAAGACCATTTTCCTCCCCCCTAAACTCCTGTAATATAGGAACTTAAGGAAGGCTCTAAATATATGGCCAACAGGGGCGGGATCCTTTAGAATAATGCTGTGAATTTGACAAGAAACTGGCCACCTAACAATCCCACATCGGATCATCATATTAATGACCATGGATGCAAAACCACAGCCTGATAATTATTTTACACTGGGTTCAACCGCAATGGTGGAAACCAAGATCCAGCGGTCCCGTTTTGTCGCCTTGGCCAGTCCTGCCGAGGATGAAATATCAGCGCGGAAATTCATCACCGATACTGGCAAACACTACCATGATTCCCGACATGTGTGCCATGGCTGGCACCTGGGATTGGGACCCGAAGCATGGGAAAATCGCAATGATGACGGCGAACCCTCAGGCACCGCCGGCGAACCCATTTTGGCAGCTATACGGCGCAGTGGGCTGACGGATTTGGTTGTGGTGGTTGTGCGTTATTTTGGCGGCATCAAATTGGGGACTGGTGGTCTATCCAGGGCTTACGGCGGGGCCGCTGATAAGGTGCTGGAAGTGGCCCCACACCGGGAAGTCCTGCTGGGACGCCAATTCAACCTTGAATTTCCTTACGCCAGGCAAAAAACAGTCCAGCATCTGTTGGATCTGAACCGCGGACGAACTGTAGCGGAGAAGTATGGTGCCGAGGTTAGTTGGGAGATCTGGCTGCCTCACTCTACTTGTGAGGGGTTTTTGGCTGCTTTGACCGAAACCACCGCTGGAGCACTTTCCCCTATTCCCATCCCTGATCCCAAACAGAAATAAAAAAGGCCCTGCCGAAGCGGGGCCCAATTTCCAGGAAAACACCCTGGCTATTTATTGAATGCTATTTTCATCAGCATAGTCGAGCATGTACTTGAAAGTTTTGCTAGACCGAATCTTATCAAAAGCCTCTTCCTTGATCTGCCGAATCCGCTCACGAGTCAGACCCATGATCCGGCCAATTTCCTCCAGAGTCATTTCCTTGTCGGTTCCCAGACCGTAATACAGGCGCAGCACTTTGGCTTCGCGAGTTTTAAGATCACCCAGCATGCGACCGATGCTGCTGTTCAGGTCATCTTCCATGACCTTGTTGTCAGGGCCGACGCCTTTTTCGTCCTCCAGGAAATCGAGGTAGGTGCTGTCTTCATCGTTGCCGACGAAATCATCCAGAAAGAAGTTGTCCTGCATCAGAGGCAAGGTATCGCGCACTTCGGAGACGGACAGTCCCAGTTTGGCGGCGATTTCTTCTGGTTCGGGCTTGCGACGCAACTTCTGTTGCAGCTCGCCACTGGCCTTTTTGATCTGGTTCAGCACGCGGGCCCGGTTCAGGGGCATGCGCACGATCTTGCTGTGGTTGGCCAGGGCAGCCAGAATGGACTGACGAATCCACCACACGGCATAACTGATGAACTTGAAGCCACGGGTCTCATCGAACCGTTGAGCAGCCTTCAGCAGTCCCAGGTTGCCTTCGTTGATCAGATCTTCCAGGGGTACACCGTAGTGGGCGTATTCCTTGGCGATGGAGACCACGAAACGCAGGTTGGCCTTGACCAATTTGTGCAGGCTGGTGCTGTCATTTTGGTGGATTCCCCGTGCCAATTCGCACTCTTCGGCGCGAGTTAGCAGGTTGTAAGCTTTCACTTCCTGAAAGTACAAGTCAAGATTACTCATCAACTGGGATGCCGGAACAGTTTGGTTGGACACCAACTTGGCATTGGCACGTGCCTTGGCCTTTCCTCGAGCAGCAGCTTGACGGGTTTTAGCCGAACCGGCGGCGGTTTTTGTAGATTTTTTAGTAGTCTTGTTTTTAGTAGTCTTGGCCATGTTTTTTTTCCTCTCATCTTCCTTCGAACCTCGCCGCTGTGGGATAGCGAGGCAAACTGTTTAGAATCCTCTTAACAATATCCGTACCAATTCCCACCAACTTTCTGAACTTTACAAAACATTATTAACCTGTTGCGCTGCAATTGGTTATTTCTGCTCGATGGTTGTATATTTTTTGACATTCAAAGCCAGAACTCCAGATTCTGACATTTTGTCAATCCACTTCTGCATTCGCAGTCACTTTGTCAAATTAAAATTTGTTTTTTTCTTCGATGTCTTGGGTACTAGATTGATAGTTTCCATTTTAGACCGGAGCTTGCATGACCAGGAATTTGAAAAAGAATTTGAAAACCGACACCCTCCCCCAAGGAACCCCACAGTGGATCCTGTTTGCCTCACTTACCCTGGCTTTGCTGCTGCCCCTGCTGACCGGGGCCCTTTTTTCCTGGCATAGTCTTGGTGAGTTGGATGTGTGGCTGCACCAAAGGGTGGGTCAGGATATTCTTCAAGGGGAAGGTTTCCCTCATCTCAACACTTACTCCTTCACCGAACCGGACCATCTCTGGACCAATCACGAGTGGTTGTTTCAAATCCTGATTGCTGCCACAGGGCCCGACTCCGGCAACCCTGAAGCGGGTATTGAGCGCTGGGTAATCCTGAGAGTTTTGTTGAGTTTGGTGCTGTTGATGATCCTTTTGTTGGTGGATAAACCCTGGAAACGTCCTGCCACCCAGCTGTTCTGGCTTGCTCCCGGGATAATGTTGGGCATCTTACTCCTCTGGACCCGTCTGCTTCTGCGCCCTGAATTGATTTCCTATGCTCTCCTGGTTTTGGTTGTAAGACTGGCGGAATCTCCTATTCCCAAACCCCGGTCCGACAATCCTTGGGCAGGAATCCTCCGGAGGGAGGGCCCAGCTTTCCTGGTGACGCTGCTTTGGGCCCAACTTCATGGTTTCAGCGCTTTGGCGCCCATCCTTTGGTTGTTGAGTGGCCTGCTGGGCTATATTCCTGGATCTCAGCTCCCCCGTCCCGGCCTCAAACGGATGTTGGGCGGAACGGGCCTCCTTGTTAGCACGCTTCTGCTGACTCCCAATGGCTGGCAAGGTTTGATCTATCCCCTGAAAGCGCTGTCACAGTTCTCCACCAGCGAAGTGGACATACAGTCCTCCATCTCCGAGTTGCAACCACTTTTGGAAACCTCCAATGGTTTGCACCTCACCATTCTGGCTTTCAAAGTCAGCCTGGTTTGGGGAGTGACCCTTTTGATTGTGAGTTGGCGTAAACTGAGCCTGCTGCGAGTGGTTATTTGGCTGCTGGCGGCAATTGCTACAGTGGCTGCCCAACGCAATATTGGCATTTATGCGGTGGCGTTCATTCTTTTGCACACCGGTTTCCAGGGATTCAGGCTGTTGCCATTGGCCAGATTCCCCAAATTGCCATTCCGAAGTGGCCCAGCTGTAGCTTTGCCCATTCTGATGACCCTGGCCCTGACTGGCTGGTTATGGTCTGGTATGATCAGTGACAGTTTTTACCTGGCCGAAGGACAAAGCCGACGTTTTGGCACCGGTGCCACTGTGGCCCGTTATCCTTTTGAAGCAACCAAGCTGCTTTCTTTGTCAGAAGGGACCCGACTCTTTGCCAATGTGGACGCTGCCTCCTTGTCACTTTCCCGAGGCAAAGCAAAAGTCTTCATTGACGGTCGGACAGAGGCCTACAGCGCCCTTACTTGGTTGCAGTATCAGAAATTGCGCCAAGCCGGACCTGATGCCCTGACCATCCTGGATCAATCAGGCACCCAGCAAATTCTTCTTACCCTGGGCGGTGGTGCCTTCCACCCCTTGCTTCAGCGCCTTCTTCAATCCCCAGGCTGGGAGGTTCGTTTTGCCGATCCGGCCGGAGTTCTCCTGGCTCGTTCCAACCAAATTCCATCACCGGAAAAAGAACAAGCCCTGGCCCGTTTCGCCCGAATTGATGGGCAACTTTCCAGAAACAATGATTCTAAAACCAAACAGGCTGACCAATGGGCTGCCCAGGCTGCCCTGGCAGGTCTTGCGGGTCTCCAGTCAGAGCAGGAAACCTATCTGCGCAAGGGACTTGCCCTTTGCCCCAATCACCCTCAAATCAGCCACAATCTGGGCAATCTCCTGCTGCAAAAGAATCAACCGGCAGCTGCCTTGCTTCACTTTCAAAAAGCACTGGAAATCAATCCCCGTCTGGGTGGATCCTTCCTCAATGCCGGTGTTTGTCAGATGAATTTGCGGGATTATGAAAGTGCACAAAAACTCTTTGCCAAGGCTCGGAAATTACAACCTGGAAATTTCCAGGCCTGGGCCAACCACAGTCTTGCACTCCAACGCTTGGGACGCCACTCAGAAGCCATCACGGCCCTCACCGAAGCTGTACGTCTAGCTCCCCAAAATGCCCGCCTTCGACAGGCTTTGCAGAATCTTCGGTCTCACCGTTAACGCAGCTAAAGTCTTGGCTCCATGGGTCGAATAATTCTTTGAACAGGTTGTTGATGGGAAAATCCCATCCAGTCAGGGAAATTCATTGCCGGAGGTGCAAGTTGAGCAACGCCGTTCTCATCGTAGATGACGCAGAATTCATGCGGATGATGCTCCGGGATATTGTTGAAGATATGGGCCTGGAAGTGGTTGCCGAAGCCGCCAATGGTCAGGAAGCTTTTGAAGAATATCAAAACAAGAAACCCGACCTGGTGCTGCTGGACATCACCATGCCGGAAGTTGATGGGCTGGAAGCCCTGAAGAAGATTATTCAGGTCGATCAAACCGCCAATGTTGTGATGATCACAGCCCTCGGTCAAAAAGACCAGGTTTTGGCCTGCATCAAGGCAGGAGCCCGGGATTTCATCATCAAACCTTTTGATCAGGAACGGGTGATCGACACTCTGGACCACCTCTTGGCTGTGTCAGGAGTCTGAATCCGGGTTACCTGAGAATGGCAAAAGCGACCAAACCCGCTGCCACACAATAAAAACTGAATTTCCAGAAATGGGCCTGCACCACTGCCAAAGCAGTCCAACGAATAGCCAGCAATCCCACCACAAAAGAAACTACTGCCGCCATTACCAGCATCCCCACATCACTGCGACCATTCATCTCTCCCCCGAGCAATTGAAGAACCAGAGCTCCGCCAATGGCCGGGATGGAGAGCAAGAAACTGAACCGCGCAGCCTCAGCCCGGGCCAAACCGAGCCAAAGAGAAGCGGCAATGGTTGATCCTGACCGGCTGATGCCAGGCAGTATGGCGAAGGCCTGGGCCATACCAATCAGAACAGCTTGCAAAGGAGCAATGGCTCGAGGTTCCCAGGGTTCTGGAAGGCTGTCCCCAGAGCCTCGGGAAAAGCGGGTCGAAAGCAGAATGCCGGCAGTGAACAACAATCCACCAGCGGCGAACAAAGGGCTGTGAAAAAGAGATTCGATGGCATCCTTGGCCAACAGACCTACGGCAACCGCCGGCAAAGTGCCCACTGCCAGGCTGCCCAGATACCCAAGGGCAGGTTTATCAAACCGCAACAGACGTAAAATTTCCCGACGATAAACAACCAACACCGACCCGAGGGTGCCCACGTGCAATACGATATCGAAGAATATATCCCCTTCCAAAATTCCTAGAAAATGCTGAGTCAGAACCAAATGCCCAGAGCTGGAAACCGGCAGGAATTCAGTCAGACCCTGGATAACAGCCAAGACAATCATTTTCAGGAAATCGGCCACGAAAACACCTCATTTTGGGGGAATACTGCTGGATGACCAGCCGGTAAACGAAAGAGAAGAGTCAATACAACGGACCCTGCTTACGGGCCGCCCGGGCCTGGCTGTAATGCAAACGGGCTTCCTGAGGCAACCCCAGGGCATCACAAGTCAAAGCCAATTGATAGTGAACCCGGCCATCTTCGGGGAAAAATTCCAGAGCAGTGGAAAGTTTGTGCCTGGCCTGCTCATAACGCTCCATCTTATGGAGACAAACCCCCATGTGAAAGGGAATCCTCATCAGGTGGTCATTCAAGCTTTGGGCGTGTTCAAAACGCCCGCAAGCTTCTTCATACAACCCGTTTTTCATGAGGCACAACCCGGCAAAGTAGTGGCCCATGGCAAAATTTGCATCATGGTCCACCGCTTGTTCGAAACAATTGAGGGCCCTCACAAATTCATTCCCGGAAAAATGAACCAGCCCCAGGTTGTGATAGCCTTCGGCGTCGGGCTCCAGGGCAATAGCCGATTCAAAAGCATCAATGGCCTCGGCAACCCTACCCTCTTCAGCATAAATAGCACCAAGGTTGTGATATGCCACAGGATTTTTGGCACCCAGATGGATAGCCCGTCGGTAAGCACGCACCGCATCATCACGACGCCCCTGACGATCCAGACACACACCAAGGTTGGCCAGGTATGCCTCGGTGCCAGGTGCCAGATCCAAGGCCTTGCGAAATGATAATTCCGCGCCGGCTGGTTGGTCCATTTTCATCAGGACGCAGCCCAGCCGGTAATGCCACGGGTGTTGTCCGGGCGAGAACCCCAGGCCCATTTCATAGGCTTTGCGGGCTTCTTCGAACTGGCCGTTTTTTTCACACAAGTGTCCGTTGCAGAAGATTTCGGCGGGAGTCTTGGTTTTTTCTGGTTGTTCATTCATGACAGGAATCTACCCTAAATCCATCAGAGGGTCAAACCTGATTGAAGGGACCTGATTGAAGAGTATTTAATCGATGATTTCAATTTCCAAAAGGACTCTGAGTGGTCCGTCTCTATCCAACAGCTCCCGAGAAATTTTAACCGGCACGACCACTGAAGTGCTCAATTGGTCAAATATCGCCTGTCCACGGTCTTTTGTGTCCTGAGGAATTTCTGATCCAGGCAAAGGCGGTCCATATTCCAGCCCCAGTGAATCACCAGAAGTGGAAATTTCCACTACAGGTTTCGCAGATATCGGCGCAGGAGAGGACTGCGGGGACGTTTGGGAATTGTGAGTGAGGTGATTGACCGTCAAACCCAAAATCGACTTCAGGGTTTCGCGGACTCCTTCATCGCGAATGCTGCTGGCCGGAAAGGAGAGAAGTCCCCAGGGATTCAGCAAGCTCTCCATTCGATCGATGGGCAACATATCGGAGGCATCCCTATGATTGTATTGCAGAACCACCGGTACGTTCATCAAATCCAGCCCCCAGGAATCGAGGTAACTTTTCAAACCCTCCAAGGAGGCCAGAGATTGGTCAAGGTCGGGCGCCCGGGAAGAAACGACAAAAATAATGCCATCAAATGGTGGAGCAGTGTCCATGCCCGCTGTAGGAAATTTTTCCGTGCCTGCGTCAATGGCTTGAACCAGTACCTGCCAATCCCCATCCTTTTCCGTTTTCAGGCTAAACGCAATCTGCCGCTCGGGGTCGGCAGAAGCCAGGGATAACCGCATTTGAGGGGGTAAGGATTGGTTGATCAGTCGCAAATTATCGCGTTTACCGGCTCCATCCGGGCCGTAATACAGCAATCGGCAAGTTCGAACTGCATTTTGCGTGCTGGTTGTCAACAGGGTCTCCACAAGCCATGAGGGTTCATTTTAAGACAAACAAGGCAATTGCAGAAACATTTGCAAAGCCCGTGCCAACATAACCTGAGTTTCTTTATCAAATGGTCATTAATTGCCAAGACCCTCTCTTTTGGGCAAGCATTTTGCTTATAATTGGATGAGAACATAAGAAAACGTCCAACAGCTCAGGCCAGAGGGCGAGATTTGGATAAAACCCATCAGATGGCAGAACGGAGTGGCCAAATGTCCACCAACACCGACAAGATCCTGAAGACCATGTTTTCCCGCCTCCTCCAAATTGAGGTTGAAGATAAGCTGAACACCAAACTGTGCGCGGTCATCGACAGCGTGACCGATCGAGTGGGCGGCAATTTTGACCTGGACACGGTTCAGGGGCAAAATACTTTCCGAGCCTTGCTCTGCTCCATGGTTGTGCACGGCTGGGGTAATGGGATGCACCCTTTCCACAACCCGGCCAACAACCAGGACGGAGTACCCCTGGAAGTGCGGGTCAGCAAGGACATCCTCATGTCCATGGAAGATTTGCAAGCTCTCCGATACGTCAAGAAGGATGACCAGGGAAGGGTCAAACAAGCCCTCTTTGAGCCGGATCACAACATTCGAATTCGGCAGCAAATTGACGATATCCTCAGTGAGATTAGTCAGGATAAATGGAGCAAATAAACAATCAAAGCCCCACCGACAATTGGTGGGGCTTCGAATTAAAAAATCGATTCCCCATCAGCCAGAATTTCATTGAGAGCCTCACGAAAATAAGTGGTGCTGTTGGCCACTTCGGGAGTCACTTTTTCTTTGTAAAGTTCCCAGCTCTTTTTGATTTCTCCACCCAGAGCTTCCAAAAGATTGCCTTCAGCCAAGCCCAAATCGCGAGAATCCCTGTTGTAAACCAGGATATCGGAAACCAGGGCCCTGGCCATCATTTCTTCCTTGCAGCGCCTGCGGCGACGATGAGATCCGGCATCAGGGGTCGGTTCATCCAGAGTTGCCACACTGGCTGCCACAGAGGAAGTGGTTTCAACTTCAAGGGACGGGGCAGATGGAGCAGGCTCTTTCGAGGCGGGAGACACAGGGCTTTCGCTCACAGGTGTTGGGACATCCTGGAAATCCGATCCGGAGGAAATTTCCGGCGTGACCTGGCGGGAATCCTCTTCAACAGAAGTCATTTCAACAGGAGCAGACGTATCAGGCGCAGTGGTTTCCGGAATGCTTTCTTCCAGCAAATCGGCCTTGGTGCCATCCAAAGCGAAAACACTCTGACAGGCAGGGCAACGCACCTGGATGGTTTTCCTTGGGATCTTTGCATTTTCCAGTTGGTAACGCGCTGGACAATTAGTGCACGTTGCAATCATTCCCCACTCCTTCATTTCTGGTTTCAGGCTTCGGATCTTATTCCATGCCTGAATGATCGGCCTTTCCCGGTAAAGATTTAGTGCGGATTTGAAAAAAAATCAAATTTATGGCCGATAGATTAGATTCGTAACCAACTTTCCTACCTGTTGCAAGCTGGCCGCACTGCAGGCTTGCGGTATATCCCCGGTGGTATGCCAAGGAGGATAGTCGAAATCGATGAGGTCAACTGCCGGAATTCCTTTTTGGAGAAAAGGCACATGGTCATCAAAAATGGCTCGTCCAGGTGACATTGAAAAAGCCGGCAGGCCCAATTTCAGGGCCCGGGAAAAGACTTCTCGGGTAAATTCCGGCGCATGGCGAAGTGAGTAACCTTCCATGGGGATGAAAAGATCCCGGTCACCGATCATGTCCAGTACGATTAAACCCTGACAGGAAACCGGATCCAAGGGGTTGGAAAAGTCGCCCAGGGTTCCCGCAAGTTTCTGGCTGCCAATACAGAAAGACCCTGGCGCACCGCCAGTACCCGAATCCTCTCCGTCAAAAAAGATCAGATCCACTCCCCGGTTGGGCGCGTCTTTGGCCATCAGTTCCATGAGATGCAACAGCACCGCAACACCACTGGCGCCATCGTTTGCTCCTGTCAGAGGTTGGTCACGCAGAGCTGGATCACGGTCAAGATCGCACACGGGCCGGGTATCATAATGAGCACCGAGCCAAAGTCGGGTACCAGGTTCACTTTGACGAGGCCCGGCAGAAACCACCACATTGCACAACTCCACGGGAGATAGTCCCATGGGCATTTCGGTCTCAAAGCAGTGAGTGCTCACTGTCAGCCCGGCATCACGTGCCTTCTTTATGATGAAATCCCGAAGTTGTCGGTTGCCAGGGGAGCCGGGTGTGCGCGGCCCCATCTCGCATTGTTCAATCAAGAGTTCCATGGCCCTTTGACCCCGAAAGACCGGTGGATCGGCGAGGGCTGTCTCTTCGGCCAAAACCATCGACCCACAGAGAGTCTGGAACACCAGAATCACACTCAAAACAATAAGCCGGATTGGCTGGAATGATCTCTTAGAATACAAAAGTTGCCTCCACGCCCAACCCCAGGGAGGTTGTGGTCTGGTTGGTGGCCAGGTTCTTGTTGCGGCCAAAAGTAAAGGTCACTGCCCCGCTGAGATTGCGAGTGACCTGGTAACCGAAACGCGGGTCGATTCCAAAGCGTGTTGTCCCGGTGGGAGTGGAATTGGAGCTGCCCGGATTGAAGCGCTCCTGCCGGTCATTGGAATAGGTGATATCCACATCCATGTTAATGGACGGATTACTGCCCGGCCTGTACAACCCCATCTTGGCCAGGAAGGCCTGGGCCTTGAATTGGTGGCGCACCTGCAAGCCAAAACGCAATTTATTATTTTCCGTAACGACACCGTTGTTTTCGGAATGGTCCTTGCCGTAGGTGGTTGAAAGAGTCGCGTTCACCCCACTGTGGAAGGTAAAAGACCAGCGAGGATTCAGGTTTAGACTAGTGCTTGGGTTGTACGATATCGGAGTGATATTGTTCACCGTTTTGCTGCGCTTGTAACTGATGTTGAAGTTGGATGACTGGAACCAACCGGAATCCAATTCCTCACCGCCACCTCCAAAAATACGCCACCGCTCCAAACCACTGAAAGACATGCTGGCATCAGGCCAGTCTTGCTGGTAGTTCTTGCTGGAAGAGTTGACCTGAACACGGTCATCATTTTTCTGACTGTATTTAACATCCAAAGATACGTTGCGGGTTATCTGGGTTGCCGTTGACAAGCTGATGGTTTGGCGGGTTTGCAGAGAGTAGCTC
>JAUUYW010000266.1 GCA_030590265.1 Candidatus Krumholzibacteriia bacterium | reverse complement strand
CTTGGGCTCGTAAATCTGCAGAATGAGTTGCGACGACTTCAATGTGTGACTTGAACCGCCGTGGTACGTGATCCGTTTGCCCGGTGGTGTGGGAGGGTGAGGCCGTGAGGCCTCACTCTACCCGATTCTGGAGGGCCTGTTGATTTTTTTGGGACCGTTCTCTGCCAATGGTCTGGAACCTTCCCTGTTTTCAGGTGTCTGCCAATGATCTAAGGTTGATGTCAATTCCGGTCCATTTCTTGCCTTTTATCGGGAGAATCGCGGCAAATTCAGAGAAAACCCTTATTATTACCAGAGTTTTGGTGTTTTTAAGGCTGTACCGACGCTGGTCGGTTCGGGAAAGGACAGTGGTGATCATTTTCAAACCATTCTCAAGATGTTGGCTGGTTGTTTTTCTGCTTATTCTGCCATGGGCCAGCTTTGCTGCTGCCCCTATATCGGCTGATTTTATCCCCGTTTCGGAAATCAATCGGGGAATGAAAGGCTATGGTCTGACTGTCTTCGAAGGCGCCCGCATTGATACCTTCGCTGTTGAAGTCATCGGGGTGCAGAAAAAGAGCAGGGTGGACGGCAACCTCATCATCATTGAGGTTTCAGGTCATGGCCTGGAGCAATCCAGCATTGCCCAGGGTATGAGTGGAAGCCCCATTTACATTGAAGGCCGTTTTGCAGGAGCCTTGGCTTTCGGTTGGTCCGGCGCTCTTCGACCCATTGCCGGGGTGACTCCTGCCCGGGATATTTTGGGTTTGCCGGTGGAACCGGAGAGCAACGCTGTGGGTGTGGAATTGTCCGGGCATACCGGGAATTTTGGCCAGGGTGGATCACAGGAAATGCATTCCCTTCTTCAGGGGCATATCAGCCAGGAGAATCTGGCGGCCACGGTTTTGGAGGGTGCTGAAGGGTGGAGTGAGAGCTTAAAAACTCACACCAAGGAAGCAGAAACCTGGCCATCGGCCGAGCATCTTATTTTGGAATTGTTGTCGGCGGCCACCCAGGACCAGGGACTGGAAGTCCCTTCTGCCGGTCATTGGTTCTTCAATCCCGTGGGCGGAGAGTCGGCCTCACAATCTTCGTCCGCCAAGTCCCCGGGCTCCTTGGTTCCGGGTGCTGCCTGTGCTGTCCCCTTGGTCACCGGTGATGCCATGCTTGGGGTGACCGGCACCGTCACCTGGACTCAGGGTGATGATGTGCTGATGATGGGGCATCCCTTCATGCAACGAGGGCCGGTGAATCTTCCTTTGGCCACCGCGGAAATCCTGACAGTGTTTCCCAGTCGCGCCATGTCTTTCAAAATGGGTTCCGTGGGAAGCATTGTGGGGTCGGTGCATCATGATCAAAGGGCCGGTTTGGCAGGGAAACTGGGTCCGGCGCCCCAGATGATTCCCGTTACCGTTGAAATCAATCTGACCAACGGCGGGACCGGGCAGGATGAGAATCCTCGAACCTATCAATTCCAGGTGGTGGATGATCCTTTGCTGACACCCAGCCTGGTTTTCTGGACCCTTTACAACTCAATTCTGACCGAGGGCGACGATGCCAGCAGTCAGAATGTCTCCTACGAATTGACCAGCCACTGGTCAGGTTCGCCTTTCCTGGCCGAAAATCCTCTGGTTATCAGGGGAATGGCAGCCGGTCCCGGCGGTGCCATGGCCCTGGCAGGAGATTGGATGGCGCCTTTCTCCCTACTTCTGGACAATCCCTTCCAAAAGCTTGAACTGCAGTCGGTGCAGGCCAAAATTGAATTGACCCGTCCTCAAGCCACGGCCCGCATCACAGGATTGGATAGTCCTCGTGCTTTGGAGATTGGTTCCGGACCCCTGAAAGTGCAGATTGAAATTTCACCTCGCCGAGGCGAAAAGCGCCTGGTTGAAGTGGAATTGTCTCTGCCTGCCAATTTGCAGCCTGGTCCCTACCGATTGGTTGTGGCCAGCGCCTCCGAGTTTTTTGCCCTGGAATCCCAACGGGCAGCAGGTCGGTTCCAGGTGACAAGCCTTGATGGTGCCCTGAAAATATTGCGTCTGGATCGTGCCTCGGATGAGTTGGTGGTTGCGCTGCTGGCTCCTGGAAAGGGACTCATGTTGGCCGACCAGGAGATGAACCATCTTCCAGGCAGTGTCTCCGGGGTTCTGAAAAAAGGGAACATGCAGATTCAGGCCACCATGGCTGATTTTGTGGCCAGGAATTCTCAAAAAATGCCGTTTGCCCTCAACGGGCACGCGGTTCGCAAACTGCGGGTGATTCCCGCCACTACGCCGATCAGGGAGGAAAGGCGCCCATGATGAAAATTTTTGCTGACCATTTGCGGGGAACCCGTTTCCTGGTGGTTCTTGGGGTGATGATTGTGCTGCTGACCAACATGCTGCCGACCAATGTATTGGCCGCCGGTCAGGTTTTCTGGGATTGGCCTTCCGGACGCCAATTCAAGGAGATGGATCTTCAAGGGGTGGCCCTGGATGATGGCGGCGCCCTGGTGCCTGGCCTGCAGGCCAGCGAAGTGGGGCCCGTTGGCCCTGAAGTTTGTTGGCGGGTGGTTCCTGATTCCAAAGGTGGATTTTTTACGGGCACTGGCCATGGCGGTGAAATTTTTTATACGGATAAAGATGGTGAAACCAGAGGTTTCACCACTCTGGATGGCGCCGAGGTATTCAGTCTAATGACCTTGCCCAACGGAGGTTTGTTGGCTGGTTGCGGCCCCGATGGCCACTTGTACCGGGTGAGTGCCGAAGGCGAACCCAGCTTGCTGGGGCAGGTCCCTGGAGGTTATATCTGGGGTCTTGAAACCTCTGCTGACGGTGAAACAATCTGGTTGGCCGTGGGGAGTCCAGCAGCCATCTATCGTTTCACCGAAAAGGAGGGTCTCCAGGAGCTGCTCATCTTTCCTGCCGAGAATACTCTGGATTTGATGCTGGATTCGGATGGCTCTTTGTTGGCGGCAACCCAGGGCCCGGGTCTTGTTTATCGCGTGGATGTGGAACAACCCGCTTCTCCCTGGTTGATTTGCGAAACTCGTCAGGACGAGGTGCGTCAGTTTGTTCGCGGCCATGACGACCAAGTGTTTTTCCTGGCTTTGAACAGTGAAGTGGACGGCTCTGGCGGGCCGGAGATGAAGGCCGGCCAAATGCCCCCGGTTCCACCATCGTTGATTTCCCTCTTTGGTGAACCAGTGGAACCGGAAGTGGACAAGGCAGCCCTGTTTCGTTTGGAAAATGGCAACCAATATTCCACCTGGTGGAGTGGAAATCTGGACCTCATGATCGTCGCCTGGAGTCAACAGTGGGGTTGGTTGGGTGGTGGCCCCATGTCATTGGATGGCGGCCAATCGGTGATTCACCGTTTGCTCCCTCCAGCTGGCCATCATCCCATTGCCGGTTGGTCGGGGGGAGATATCCTTGACCTGAATTTGTTTGATCCGAGGGACGGTGGCAGTGAATTGTTGGTGGGGCAAGCCCATCCCGGAGGAGTTCAACGCCTGGGATCTCAGGGGGATGGTTCTCTCCTGGCGGTGAGTCCACCCTTGGATGCGGGACGCACCGTCCTCTGGGGACGCCTCAGCTGGACTGCCACAACCGGACCGGGCAAGCCCCGTTGGTCTGTTCGAGGAGGAAACCGATCTGTTCCCGATGACAGTTGGACCACCTGGAGTGATTCCTGGACCGCAGGAGATCAGAAACTGGAGCTGCCTGCCTGCCGTTTTTTGCAGTGGCGTGTGGAATTGCCCCGGCGCAAGGCCGGATCTGAGGAGCATTGGACCATCACTTCGGTCTCGGTCAGCGCTTGGCAGGACAATGTCCAACCGGTGATTCAAGCCTTTACGGTGGAAAATCTCAGCGATATCAGCCGTGGTGGTTTGATTGGGTCCAATGATAATGTTACTCAGAAATTTTCCAGTGGCCTGCGGGTGGAGTTCGGCCGCAAGTCAGATCTTGCACGGAAAGCTGGCCCAGCCCGTGCCGCCTACACCCGACCTGTTCGTGTGATGACCTGGCAGGGGCGGGATCCCAATTCTGATCGTCTGGTTTACCGGTTGGAATATCGCCGAGACGGCGATATGACCTGGCGCACTATCCTGGATGAAACAGGAGAGCAACTGGGCAGCTGGGATACCAGTGAAGTCCCGGATGGCCAATACCATCTTCGTCTGACGGCCAGCGATCATCTCGACAACCCTGGAGCCCTGGCTCTGAGTAGCCAAAAAGAAACTGGTCTCTTGATGGTGGATAATACGGTCCCGGAAATTTCCGACTTTCAGATAAGTGAAGTTTCGGGTGGACTGCGGTTGGTCTTTGAAGCCCGGGATCAAAGCAGCAAACTGGGTCAGGTTTTTTTGCGCCTGCCCGATGGCAAGGTGCAGCGTCTGGACCCGGTGGATCGCATTTGTGATAGCCAGAAAGAGGAATTCGATTCCCAGGTGCCCTGGCCCATCGCTGGTCGGGACCATGGCGACAGGCCATGGCTTCTGCGGGTTGAGGTTTGGGACTTGTCGGGAAATGTAGCCATTGCCGAAGGAGAGGTTCGATGAGTGATTCGAACCTTTTTGCTGATTTTCGCAGCCATGAACGCTGGTTGCGTGAAGCCCTGAGCGAAGCTGAAATGGCTGCGGACAAGGGTGAAGTGCCTGTGGGGGCGGTGATTGTCCGGGGAGACAGAATCATCGGCCGCGGACACAACCAGGTGGAATTGCTGCGAGATCCCACCGCCCATGCAGAAATACTGGCTATTGGGGCTGCTGGTGGCCAGGGAGAGAGCTGGCGGTTGGATGATTGCACCCTCTACGTGACCCTTGAGCCTTGCACCATGTGCAGTGGTGCCATGCTGTTGGCCCGGGTTGGGCGGGTTGTTTTTGGGGCCGCGGATCCCCGTGCCGGCGCCGTGGCCTCCACGGGGCGGCTTTTGGAAGGCAATCCCTACAATCATGGAGTGGAAATTGTTGGGGGTATTATGGCCGAGGAATGCAGCGCTCTTCTCAAGGAGTTTTTCCAAAAGAAAAGATGAGTGCCCGGGTTGTTGATTTTCCGGAAAACGGGTGCTATATTGCTCGCCACTTACTCGCGGAGAGGTGCGAGAGTGGCTTAATCGGCACGATTGGAAATCGTGTGTGCCGCAAGGTACCGAGGGTTCGAATCCCT
>JAUUYW010000519.1 GCA_030590265.1 Candidatus Krumholzibacteriia bacterium | reverse complement strand
CTGTTTGTAGAGCAGGCTGAACAGGAAAATGAATACAGCCACACCAATGACCCCGCCACGCAATAAACGCAAATGAGCTTCTTCTGACAGAGGTTTGCCACGCAAAGGCAACACCACATCCTGGATAAAAATAGAGCTCCACGAATGCAGGTATGTGTTATGGGTACTGATGAAGGCTCCCATCATCAGGGCGGCAAAGGCTCCCAACAGGCCTGTGGGCAGCAACCGGGCCAGCACCAGGGGAGCACGCATCTGGTTAGCCACCGCTTCATTGTCGAAGCCAGACAGTTGAGTGTTCACACCATCGGCAAATCCTGTCCACTCGGGATGATGCAGCACGGTAAAGACAAGAATGGGCACGATGGTCATGAACACATCCTGGCTGCGGCCCCGCCAAAGGCCAAGCACGCCTCCCATCTTGCCTTCATGCGCTGTGCGGGCCGAACTGTTGTAGGCCTGGGTTCCCTGCCAGCTCATGGCGCCATAGAACAACCCGATCACGCCGATGAGGAAATATTTGAAGTTGAAATCGGCCACAAAACCGGTGTCGAAAGGGTTGATTTTCGAATGGCCCACCGGAGTTTGGGAGAGCACTTCTCCCACCTGGTCCCAGCCCACCACCATCAGCAGGTACACGGCCAAAATGAGGAAGACGAGATTGGCGAAAGCTCCCTGGATGAAATCAGTGATCATGACTGCCACCTGGCCGCCAGCGAAGACGAAATACACGGCGGTAGTTAACAGGAAGGCCATCAGGGAGGGGAACACCGGCAGGGTGAGGCCCAATAGATTCCAGGTATCGGGCAGCCCAAGAAAGTGAATGAAAAAATGGGCACCCACCGAAGGAAAGATGCCGAAATTGATCAAGCCCGCCACGAAGGCCACCGTCCCGGCGAAGATCCGGAAGCGTCGACTGTATCGTTTTTCAAAGAACTCGGCCAAAGTGAGGGCCCGGGTGCGCCGGAAGCGGTAGTTCACCCAGCCACTGACTGTGACGACCACTCCGAACAGGGCCATGGTCAGTCCCCACCAACCCATGGCGAAGCCCGCCTCGTAACCCATCTCCATGTTGGCCACCACGGTGATGGCCCCGAGACCGGCAATACCGGCGCTGATGGTCAGCAGATAGCGCCCGGCCGAGCGTCCGGCAGCCAGATAGTCGGTCACTCCGCGCATGTATTGTTTGGTCATGACCACCACGGCGAGAATGCCGAAGTACATGACCGCCAGAATCGTCCAGTCGAGAAATTTCATCAGAAAAGCCGTGGTTCCTCAAGGTGTGATGATGAGTCCAGCGTGTGCCCTTCCAGGCGCAGCAATCGGGCCTTGGTGGTGATGCCTCCGGCGAAGCCCACCAGGGCTCCGGTTTTGCCGATGACACGGTGGCAGGGCACGATAATAGGCAGGGGATTGTGCCCGGCGGCTTGGCCCACTGCGCGGGAAGCTTTGGGTTTGGTCAGGGCGACGGCGATTTCGCCGTAGGTGCGCAGCTTGCCGTAGGGGATTTTCAGCAATTCATTCCAGACTTCTTTTTGGAAGTCGGTGCCGTGAAGGTCAATTTCCAAATCGAAACTTTCCGTTTGCCCGGTGAAATAGGTGGCCAGCTGGTCACGCAATGGATCGAAGTGGTCGGTGGATTCCCTGATGGCAATTGGTTCATCGTCCGGACCGGAATTCCACAGGGTCCGCACCACTGCGTGGGCTTTGGTATGATAGGCGCAGGAATCGGGCAGGAATTCCAGCCAGACCAATCCTTCATTGCCGGCCACGGCCAGCAGTGGGTCCAGAGCGGTTCGCAGAAGGGCGTAATGAACCATGTTTTCGTCTCCGCGATGAGGAAGGTATTTCGTCGCCGGACGTGTGTGGGGATTATGCCTTATGGGAGTGGGAAACTCTAGTGAATCCTTTCCAGCCCAATTGTTTGGGCTTTTCCACTGGTGGATTTGCTCGCCGGCAGGCATGATTTATGATATTTGGGCCCATTAAAGGTTGTTTTGCCGTATTTGCCGTTTTCGTAGTATTTTCGTTTTTCTCTTGACATTTTCGCCAAAGTTTCGAATCCTTAAGAAGTCACTCCTCCCGTCTGACTTTCCTGCAGAATCATGAAAGGTTGTGTTATGGCAACCGTACTTTTGACCCCCTTTGTTGAGAATTCTTCTGCCCAAGACGCTCATTTGGCCCTGAAACTGGCAGTGAAAACCTCGGCCCAGGCTGAGCATTGCGCTGTTATCTGGTTTCAGGAGGTGTTT
>JAUUYW010000153.1 GCA_030590265.1 Candidatus Krumholzibacteriia bacterium | reverse complement strand
GGTCTGACTCAGAATTTCACGCATAAGAATGGGGTCCAGAGTGGTGTTGGATCCGGCTTTGACGATGCCCTGCAAGGCCAGCACTGCACCCGTCACAATGGGCGTAGCGCTGGAAGTGCCTGAAAAATATGCGGTATAGAATTCTGTTTCAGGAAAACCGGGAGCACCCTGAAGGTCTCCATAAGCCAGGGTTGTGACGGAAGAACCCCACCCATTCAAATCCAACCGACTGCCGAAGTTGGTAAACCATTCGGGCACACCAAGACGGGTGGCGGCGCCGCACATGATGGCGCCGGAGTCGCGGAAATCCCGGTCAAAGGTGACGCCGTAAACAGGGTCGTCCAAATCCTGGGAGCCGTTGCCCGCAGCTTCGCAAACAATGCGGCCGTTGGCGGTGGCGATCAAAATGGCGTCGAAGTTATCCTGCCAATACTCCATGGGGACATAACCAAATTGCCCGTTGCCATCGGCGTTGGGACCGGGTGCGTGCAACTCGATGACGATGGCGTCGCCGGGATTGACAGCGCGCCAGGCCAGGTTGATGGCCGAAGAAACACTGTACGAACGAATACTGACGCCGCCGATGGCAACCTCCGGAGTAATTCCGCGGATACCAAAACCATTGTCCGTGCCGCGAATTTCACCCAGCACCGCAGTGCCGTGGTCTCGCCAACTTTGATCAGGATGCATGGAACCGGGGTTGTAAAATGGGCTCGGGAGATCTTCGTGATCCCACACCCAGGCACCCTCGATATCGACAATGTGCAGTCCGGCACCACGGGCGCCTTCCACCTCGTTCACCGCCAGGGCGTTGACACCGTCGGGAGAGGCACCCAGATAACCCTGGAGGTTGGAAAAATCAGGGGTCTCGGAGAGCACACCGGAAACCAGAGATTGGAATTCAGATTCTTCACCCTGGGCACTGGCTGGTAGCGCCGGGGCCTGATAGGTACCAGTGAAAGCATCAAAACCCAGAGCAGCGGGCACAGCTTTGGGCTCAAGAAAAGCGGTCTCAACAGCTGGATCGGCGAGCACTGCCTTCAGCACCCGCATCAGTTCATCCCGATTTTCAGCCTGATCAACCAAGTCGATCACACCATAACGGTTGAGGTTGGGCAGGGTGTGATGGGCCTTGCGTTGACCGGCCAGACGGTCGGCATCGATCTGTTCCATAGGTGCTGTAAAATGCCGTTGCAATCCATTTCGTTTCGAATAATTACTCACCAGATTTTGCACCCGATGCAGGATTTTAGCATCGCCGCCAGCTAACCCCGATTCAGTCACCAGAAGTTGGGACTCATCGGTGAATTTGACGATGATGCGTCCAGTTGGTGCTTTGGTCTGGGAGTTGAGAGTTTGCCAGGTATCGGGCACTGTGCGGTCAAAAACCGCCGCCGAAGTCGCGGTGACCAGGCCAAGAGTCAACAGGGCAAGGATCAGCAGACGAATGGATAGCTTTGACACGTGTCAATCTCCCTTGGTGAGGCCATCGAGCATGGTGGCCTGATATTTAGATCCAGGTGTGATGAAAATTGGTGATCTTTTGATTTCACTGTATTTAATGATAAATGATTATTTCATTTTTGACAACCCCCAACATCCTTTAACATTGGCTGTTCGGGGCCAAAATCTTATGATGAATGGCAATATCCCCATTTTGACGATTAATCGTCGCTAATTTGGCGAAATTTCGCCGATATATTTTTGCGGGTGGGAACAAAAAGCAATGGAAAAATGGTCCTGCAATGTAAGGCTTTGCATTAAAAAGAGATACGAGTAGAATAAGGAAATTGGATAATTTTTCTGCGTTTTCAACGCTTGGCATACTGGTTGCAACCGGCATTTGGTCTGACCTAGCCATTCAGGATGGCTTTGGTAGGTAAGGAAAGGGCGAGGATGCTTATTAGGTACCACACAGTTCCATTGATTTTGACCATGTTGCTCATGGGTAGTTTTGCCATGGCAGCTGGTCCTGATGGTTTTTCATTGGAACATCCCCTTGATGAGGCCGGCCGAATCTCATCTGGCCACGGCCAAACCGTATTGACCCATCAGGAATTGAAGTTGTCGGCACAGATCGTTTCCTCGGATGGAAACGATCTTTCCGGTTTGGAAGTCCGTTTCGTTCAGGTTGCTCCTGGAGAAAAACTCCTGGGAACGGTTTTCACCAACAGTGATGGCCTGGCCGAACTGATTTATGTGGCAGGCAAAAAGAATAAGCCAGTGACCATTGTTGCGTACATCGCCGGCTCTGCTAAAGACTCGGCCCGTATTGTTTTTCAATTGCCGGTGCGCAAGCCTTCCTGGGTATTGTTCATGATTTTTGGCCTGCTTGGTGGCCTCGGCCTGTTCCTGTTCGGCATGGAGATGATGAGTTCATCCATGCAGCGATCAGCCGGCGGCAAGATGCGATCCATTCTCAGTGCCCTGACTCGCAACCGGTTCGTGGGTGTGGGTGTTGGCGCATTTGTGACCATGGTCATCCAGAGTTCAAGCGCGACCACGGTGATGCTCGTCAGTTTTGTCGAGGCCCAACTGATTACCTTTGCCCGGACTTTGGGAGTTATCCTGGGGGCCGACATTGGAACAACCATCACCGCCCAGTTGATCGCCTTCAAACTCACCGACTATGCCTTGCTGATGATCGCCATTGGCTTCTTCATGAGGATGCTTGGTCGGCGCGACAACATTCGCAACATCGGTGAGGTTGTGCTGGGATTCGGTTTGCTTTTTTATGGCATGCACGTCATGAGCAAAGCCATGTATCCCCTGCGCAGCTACACGCCCTTCCTGAACATGTTGACCGAGCTGGAAAACCCTCTTCTCGGTATTTTGGTGGGTACGGCGTTCACGGCCCTGATTCAGAGTTCGAGCGCTTTTACGGGCATCATCATCGTCCTGGCCCAGCAGGGATTTCTGACTCTGGAGGCCGGCATACCCTTGATATTTGGCGCCAATATCGGGACTTGCATTACTGCTGCCTTGGCTAGCATCAACGCGGGTCGGGATGCCAAGCGGGTTGCCCTGGCCCACACCATGTTCAAGATCATCGGCGTCGCGGTGGCCATCGCCTTTATTCCTCTGTTGGCCAAGTTGGTTCAGAATATCTCGCCGGGGGGGATTATCGATACGGGTGACCAGACTGCCTTGGCCAGGTTCATCCCACGCCAGATTGCCAACGCCCACACGATTTTCAATGTCAGTTTGACCCTGCTTTTTCTGCCCTTCACGGCCTTGTTCGCCAAGCTGATCATGCGCATGATGCCGGACCGTGTGCAGGACGAGGCAATTCGTTACGATACTCGGTTTCTGGAACCGTCCTTGTTGAGCACTCCCGCCTTGGCGCTGAATCTTGCCAAAGTGGAGATCATCAAGATGGGTGAGTCAGTGAAGGAAATGGCTGAAAAATCCATCGAACCATTTTTCTCAGGTGACCTTTCCGAACTGGATCAATTGCATCAAATGGAAGAACGCATTGACGTTCTCGACGAGCAAATCTCCGCCTACCTCATTGACATCGGCAAACAGTCCATCAACGAACAGCAGGCCAACGAAGTTTACCTGATGATGCACGTGACCAAGCAGTACGAACAGATTGCCGACATCATCGACAAGGAATTGCGGCCCTTGGCCCAGAACAAAGCCAGCCTGGCGGCCCATTTTTCCGATGTGGGGGCGGCTGAAGTTCGTTCCTACCATCTGAAGATGATCAAACAGATTGCCCGGAGTATTGAAACGTTCACCGACAGCAGTCTGGAAAAAGCTGAAAAGATGACCCGGAAACAGGCCAAGTACGTGGCCCTGGAAGGCGACCTCAGGCAGCATCATTTTGAGAGGCTGCGCCAGAATATTCAGGAGTCGGTCTTGTCCAGTGAAATTCACCTGGACCTGATGGATTGTCTGCGCAAGATGAACAGCTACTCTGCCAACATCGCCAGGGCGCTGGTGCAGCGATATGGCGAAGGTGTCAAAAAGAAGGATTCGGCCGACAATGACTAAAAGATGGTTTCTGATGATGGCCATGGTGGTGGTGATCGCCGGGCTGCATAGCCCGGTGAGGGCTGAATACCCTGACAAACCCATCGTGATTGTTGTGCACGCCAAACCTGGGGGAGCCATCGATCTGACTGCCCGCATGGTTTCCAAAATTGCCCGCAGCTACACGGACGCTCCCCTGGTTATCGAAAACCGCTACGGCGGATCCGGAGCCGTGGCCATGCGCGCCATTCTGGGCAAAGATCCCACGGGATACCACGTGCTGGCTTTTCCGGCCACTTTCATTTCCACCGTCAAAGTCACCCGCAGTTCCATTAGCATGGATGACTACCGTTTTCTTGCGTGCATGGTGGAAGCACCCGAGGCCTTGATCACCAACCGGAATACCGATGTTGTGACCATTGAAGACATTGTGCGTGATGCCAAAGCCAAAAATGGTAAGCAGATTTGGGTGGGGCCGGGCGTGGGAAGCCTGGACCACTTGATGGCCATCAAAACCTGGGACAAGCTGGGTATCACCGCCACCTGGTTGCCCTATGATGGTGGTGGGGAAGCTGTGGCTGCTTTGCTCGGTGGCCACGGAATCGTCTATGTGGGCAATCCCGAAGATGTTCGCGGAAGGCCCGATTTGCAGATCGCGGCGGTGTCGGCCCTGGAGCGGCTGAGTCGATACCCTGACGTACCAACCCTGATGGAATCGGGTTGCGATCTGCCCAATGAAATCATGTGGCGCGGATTTGCCGTGCACAAGGATACCCCGGAGGAAATTTGCAACTGGCTGACTGATTTGCTTGGCAAAGTCTCCAGCGATCCCGAGTGGGTGGAATTTGTTGCCTTCAATTCTGCGGAAAATGTTTTTTACAAACAGGACGAGTTTCGGGCTTTGGTTGAACGAGACAGCCAGGAGTCCATCAAATATCTCATGATGGCCAATATTATTGCCGGTGAGCCCGATCAATTGGCCCAACGCAAACGATTGATTGGCTGGTTGTTGATACCCTTGGTTTTCCTGGTTCTGTTTTTCGTCGTGAAAATCGGCGGCAGAAAAGTGACGGGTCAAGGCAGCATCGCTGCCACCACCTTGGCTCTGGCCTTGCTCTTTCTGATGTACGCCTTCAGCTTCCCCGAACCTACCGATGGACAGAACGTGGGAGCATCGTCGATTCCCATCATCTGGGCTCTGGTGCTGATTATCTTTTCCCTCTTGCAAATTGTCAGTTCCCTGAAACAACCTCAGGATAATTCCCGGGGCAGAATCAGTCTGGTTTTGTTGGTCTGCTTGCTGATGATTCTCTTTGTGGGCCTGTTGCCCATTATCGGCTTTTTCCCAGCCACATTGATCTTGCTGGTGGGCGGAATTTACGCCATGGGGTACCGCAAGCATTTGACTGTGGGATTGCTCACCGTGGGCATGTTGGGATTCTGCTACTTCGTCTTCATGAAAACTCTTGGGTTACCACTGCCAATGGGCAATTTCTTCGGGTAGGAGCGGGTTTTTCGAAATGGAAATACTGCAAAATCTGGCAGAGGGTTTCGCCACCTTGGTGGGATCTGGTATTGAAGGCGTCTCCTGGTGGGAGCCGACCCTGGTGGTGGCCGGTGGCATCGTCATTGGTATTTTTGTTGGTGTGATGCCCGGCCTTTCGGCATCCACCGGTGTGGCCCTGATGGTGCCCTTCACCTACGGGATGCATCCGCTGATCGCCCTGATTCTTTTGGCTGCTGTTTACACCGCCAGTGCCTATGGCGGTTGCATCACGGCCATTGCCATCAACACACCGGGGACTCCTGCTGCGGTGGCTCTCTCGTTTGACGGCTACGCTCTGACCAAAAAGGGCGAACCCGGCCGTGCCTTGGGCGCCGCGGTGGTTGCCAACTGCACCGGTGGCATCATTGGTACATTTATTCTGGTCCTGTTTTCGGTTCCCTTGGCCAAGGCCGCCCTGGCTTTTGGTCCGCCCGAGTATTTTGCCTTGGCCATTTTCGGGCTGACGATTGTAGTGTCCATGGAGCAGAAAAACATGCTCAAGGGGGCGGTCAGCACCGTGCTCGGCCTGCTGCTGATGACCATCGGGTTGGACCCCATATCCGGTTACATGCGTTTCACTTTCGGGATTCCTGAACTCACCGATGGTGTCGCTTTCATCCCGGCGTTGATTGGGTTGTTCGCCGTGGGGGAAGTGCTTCTGAATATCGAGAAACTCAAACCGGGGGAGGAAGGGTTGCAATCCTTTTCCAGCAAGATGCCGGGACGTAAGGAATTGATGGGATTGCGCCGGAGCATTCTGCAATCATCAGCCGTGGGTACGGTCATCGGAGTTGTTCCTGGTGCGGGCGCCACTATCGCTGCTTTCATCGCCTACAATGAAGCTCGCCGGACCAGTAAGAATCCTGATGAATTTGGACACGGCAGTCTCGAAGGTGTGGCTGCTCCGGCGGCTGCGGCTGGTGGGTCGGTTGGTGGTGCTTTGGTTCCCTTGTTGACTTTGGGCATCCCCGGCAGTGCCGCAACCGCTGTTCTGGTGGGTGCGTTGATGCTGCACGGTGTGACTCCCGGGCCGGAGTTGTTTGCCGGCAAGAATTCATATCTTGTTTACGGATTGTTTGCCAGTCTGGTGCTGGGCAATGCCATCCTGCTGGTGTTGGGTATCATGGGCAACCGGTTGTGGGTGAAAATTATTTCGGCACCCAAGGCTTTGTTGTTCCCGGTGATCTTGGTGATCGCTTTTGTGGGTAGTTATGGCGTGGCTAACTCCATGTTTGATGTGGTTATTTGTCTGGTGTTTGGCATTCTGGGTTGGATTTTGCGCCGGTATGGTTTTCCAACTGCGCCGTTGGTGCTGGCTTTGATTTTGGGCTATATGGCTGAAAGCAATTTCAGGCGGGCGCTGATCATGGGCGACGCGAGTATCTTTCTGACTCGGCCGGTCAGTGCGGTGATGCTAGTCTTGGCTTTGCTTTCTTTTTCCATGCCATTTCTTCGGGCTCGCAAGCAGAAAAAAGCAGCCGAGGTAGAAGCTGCCGGAAAAAAATAAAATTAATAGTTTTTCTGTTCCAGGTGTCCTATTGAGGCTGCTGAAGGTATCTAGCTATCTGCTTGTCTGGCTATCAAGTTATCAAGTTATTTATTTGACAGGATCCCTGGATAGTGATACTCTCCGGGCCCATTGAATTCATGTTTGTATAGACATTGGAGGCTTCCACAATGATTCGTCATCGCTGCTTCTGCATCCCTCTGGTTTTAGCTTTCAGCTGCATCTTGACCTTGGTCGCCCATGCCATTGAAACCCCATCCGATCTCGTGGACGCCAACGGTGAGTTCCAAAGCACCCATGAGACCACGCAGACCCATATGACCAATCCAACCACCGCAAACTATCGTGACGCCGGCAACGATCTTGATCCGGGCCAATATCCCGAGGGGGACTATCTGGCTTGGCCTGCTTTTACCAATGACGGCCAGACCATCCTGATTAGCAATCGATTGACCAACAACGTCACCTTTTACAATACTGCCACACATTCCGTGTTGACCAACATCGATGTGGGCCAATACCCCGCCGGCATTGGCATCACCGATCAGTACGCCATTATCGCTTGCGCGTTTTCCGATGAGGTCTGGATTGTAGACCTGGCGACCCAGCTTGTCGCAGCCGTTATTCCAACCGCAGAACAGCCATGGATTGTGCATGTGAGC
>JAUUYW010000323.1 GCA_030590265.1 Candidatus Krumholzibacteriia bacterium | reverse complement strand
TCCGAAATCTTTGTAGCTCCACTGTGTCATTAACTGATTGTGGAACTTGCATTTCCCGTTCGGACAGAACGGAGGCTGCCAGCCTTCTGGGGGTGCTTCTAGGTAAGTCATGAAGTGGGGATTGCAGCTTTGAGGCCAGCAACATTCTCAGCGGCACAACATACATTTTTATCTCCTACTTGATTTTCCGCCCCACATCGGTTTTGATTCCCTCCTCAGTGGCAATTTCACCGTCAAAGCGCGGAGGCTCCCCTGCATGTATAACGAACTTGTTGTCATTTCCGGAACAGCGCACAAGGAAATGGGCGAACTGATCGCCTCGAATCTCAACCTCAACCTGTTGGATGTGGAAGCGACCCGCTTCTCCGATGGTGAGGTGAGCATCAAAATCATGGAAAACATTCGTGGCACGGATGTTTTTATTGTGCAACCAACCATGCCCCCGGCCGAGAACATGTTGGAATTGTTGCTGATGATCGATGCCGTGCGCAGGGCATCCTGTCGGCGTGTGACGGCGGTCATTCCCTATTATGGTTATGCCAGACAAGATCGCAAGGACCAGCCTCGAGTGCCCATCGGCGCCAAGCTGATGGCCAACTTGATCACCACCGCGGGTGCCGACCGGGTGTTGACCATTGACCTGCACGCACCGCAGATTCAGGGCTTTTTCGACATCCCCTTGGATCACATTTACTCTGCGCCGGTGCTCTTGCAGCATTTTGAAGGCAAACCCACCGAAAATATTGCCGTGGTCTCCCCGGATGTGGGGTCCATCAAAATGGCCCGCTCGTTTGCCAAACGGCTGGGGGCCAGCCTGGCCATCATCGACAAGCGTCGGCCGCGGGCGAACGAAGCCGAAGTCATGAATTTTATCGGTGATGTGGAGGGCCGGGATGTGGTCATCTTTGATGACATGATCGACACAGCCGGTACTTTGACCGATGCAGCCAGGGTTTGCATGGAAAACCACGGTGCCTTGTCCGTGACAGCCTGTTGCACCCACCCGATTCTTTCGGGTCCGGCCATTGAACGGTTGAACGCCTCGCCCATCAGGGAAGTGGTGGTCAGCAATACCATTCCTTTTGACCGGCATCATTTGTGTGACAAAATCAAAGTGTTGGATATGAGTTCGTTGCTGGCTGATGCCATAGAGCGAATTCATCTGGAAAAGACCGTCAGCGCCCTGTTCCTGTAGAGTGGTGGTGGCTGATTTTTCTCTTTACCTTGACAGTCACCCATTAGAGTGCATTTTTTAGCACTCATTTTGCGGGAGTGTCCGACCCTGTGGCAGTAGCTTGCCTCCAAAGTCAGGTTGAGCATTCTCACTCAGGCCAAAGGCCAGAAGGTTTCTTGCTGCAAAAGGCAGTGAGCCCTTTCCCTGTCGCCGAAAATCGGTGGCCAAGTTTACGGAGGAGACGCCATGGGTCTCGTTAATATTGAAATTTCCCCCCGGACCGCCAAAGGCAAGAACGAAAACCGTCGGACTCGCGCAGCCGGGAAAATCCCCGCCGTGGTCTATGGTAAGGACCGTGCCGCCGGGATGTACGAACTGGATGCCAAATCTTTTCAGAAGATTCTGAAAAAACTGGCTGGCCGTGCAGCCATTTTCTCCTTGATCGAAGGCGAAACTACTGGTGACGATTCCATCGCCCTGATGCGGGAAATTCAGCGCAATCCCTGCACTGATGAGATTCTGCACGTGGACCTGATGGAAGTGCCTCGCGGGAAACCCGTTACTGTGGCCGTTTCCATTCAGATTGTTGGCGAGAGCGCGGCAATCATTGCCGCTGGTGCCGCCGTGGCCCTGGTCATGGATGCTGTGGAAATATCCTGCCTGCCTCGTGAACTCCCCGAGTACATCGAAGTGGACATCTCCGAACTGAGCGAATTCGACAAGGTTTTAGTTGGCGACATCAAAACTCCTGTGGGCGAAATGATTTCCGATCCTGAAGCTCTGGTGGTCAATATCAGTGTTCCTCAGGAAATGGATCTTGGTGAGGAAGAAGAAGAAGAAGTTGTCGAAGGTGAAGAAGGTGCCGAAGGTGAAGAAGGTGCCGAAGGTGAAGGCGAAGAAGATAGCGACGACAAGAAAGAAGACTAATTCCCCTTCTTGTCCCTGGTCAATAGGGATAAATAGGTGGATAGTTCCCAACGCCTCCAGGATTTTTCCTGGAGGCGTTTCCACACCCTGAGGAGATCAATGTGATGGTGGAAAATCCCAAAATCGTGATCGGCCTGGGCAATCCTGGGGTTCGGTACCGGGACACACGTCACAATATTGGTTTTTTGGTTGTGGAAGAGCTGGCCCGGCGACAGGATTTGAATTTTTCGGTGGAAAAAGCTGAGTATCTTGCCACGGGTCAGGATTGGGGGCCCAAGAGTTTGGTGTTGCTGAAACCCCTGACCTATATGAATCTCAGTGGTGAGGCTTTGGTGAGTTGGGCCAACCGGGCGGGGCAGAAATTGACAGGCGAAAGTCAGGAATTACCGGAAATCAATGATGATGTGGAGATTCCCGCACCGGAAACTCCAGATCCGGATATTCCCGATATTCCGGATGGAATCAGGCCTTTGGTTATCTGCGATGACTTGGCACTGCCCTTGGGGGCTGTCCGCCTGCGCAGCAAAGGCAGCAGTGGTGGTCAAAATGGAATTGAGAGCATCATCGAGCACCTGGGAGGGGAAGAGTTCCCACGTCTGAGATTGGGCATTGCTCCGCTGGACCAACCGGTGGATCCGGAGTTTTGGCCGGACTATGTTCTGGCTGAATTTGAACCTGCTGAATTGGAATTAGTTAAGAATGTGGTACACCACGCTGCAGATACGGTGGAATTTTGGCTAAATAACACCCTCGAACAGACCGCCAGCCGTTTCAATCGTCGTCGTGGGCCCAGCTGATCTCTTTTCTTGCCATTTCCCATATCACCGAATATATTGCCTCACTGCCGCACAATGCGGCTAAGGGGCAAAGTGTGCCCAACAAACAATACCCAGCTAATGAGCTAGGTGCTCACATCCCTACCCGATCTGACACGACGGGCGGTCACCAAACCGGTTTTCCGGATTTGGCAGCGGCAGGCCATCGTGAATAGAGAATCGGGTCTTCTGTCCGGGGGGAGGTGTTACCGATGAAGAAGTATGAACTTATCTTTATCCTGAAGGCTGACCAGCCTGAAGAGCAGATGGCCGCGCGCGTTGAGCGTGTCAGCACCATTCTTGCCGATCACGATGGCCAGATCACTCAGGAAAACCACTGGGGCGTTCGCCGCCTTGCTTATGAGATCGAGTACGAGAACAAGGGCAACTATATGTTCCTGAGGTTCAAGTCCAACGGCACTGCCGTCAATGATCTCGACAAGTTCCTGCGTTTGGACGACAAGGTGCTGCGTCACCTGATCGTTGTGGACGAGGAGTGGGAAGAACGGAACCGCGTGGCCATGGCCAAGCGTCGCAAGGTCCAAACTGAAAACGTAGAGGCATCCGAATAGGTTGTATTCTGTGGCTTCAGTCGTTTCGCTCTTACTGTCGTTGGCCTGATTTGAAGGCCTGCGCAATATGAAAAGGAGAATCCGATGGCACGTAAAAACCTTCGGATCAAGAAGAAGAAGAAAAAAAGAAGGCATGGCAAACAGAAGGTCTGTTTTTTCAGCAAGACCGGAATGATTGCTATTGATTACAAGGATGACGAATTCCTCCGCCGTTTTGTGACCGAGCGTGGCAAGATTGCCCCTCGACGCAACACTGGTACTCTTCCCAAGTTCCAGCGTCCTTTGGCTGTTGCCATCAAGCGCGCCCGGCTCTTGGCGCTGTTGCCTTTTGTGAAGGAATACTACCGGTAGACCGCACTGGTCGCCGGTGGGTTGAAGAAAAATGGAGTCCACGTGACCCTAGTTCGGTCGAGACTCATGCCTACGGTGGTGGCGGTCATGGTAACCGCCTTGCTCGGTGGCGTGTTTGCTGCAGTTCAGGGAAACGAAGAGATCCTGCTTCCCGTGCTGGGAATTCTGGGTGTCTTATCGCTTATAACACCCTTTGTGGTGCCGGTGGTTTGGGCCTGGGCTCTTTTGATATGCCGCCCACACAAATATGTGCTGGCGGGGGCAGCCCTTTGGTTGCTGACGGGATTGGCGATGATGCCAACCGATGTCGCCTGGCCTTTGGCCACTCATGTGGTTACAGGGCTGGTGGCCGCATTGGGGCTGATGAGCCGGTGGAAACCGGAACTCATTCTGCTCTTGTTGGTTTTGGTTTCATTGCCTCTGGTCTATTGGACTCTGGAAACCGAGTCTTT
>JAUUYW010000313.1 GCA_030590265.1 Candidatus Krumholzibacteriia bacterium | reverse complement strand
ATATTCACGAACTTCGTCGTCGTCTTCAATGATCAGAATTTTTGCCATGGCAAATCCCCTTTAAGTTGTTTTGCCCAGGACGTGATGAATTGTTTGGCAGAGTGTGTTCATATCGAATGGTTTGTGGACTAATCCCTGGATGTTGGGATGGTCATCCCATTGGATGGATTCGCCACTCCCCAAACCGGTAATTAAAATAACCGGCAGGTCATTGCGGACTTTGCCCAATGCTTCGGCCAGATCCAGACCGGTGAGGTGGGGCATGGTCAGGTCGGTCACCACCAGGTCATATTGTTCCGGATTTTGGCGGATCAATTCCAGGGCCTCGAGACTATTGGACAGGGCTGTGACCTGGAAACCGCATTTTTCCAGAATAGCCTGCCCAAGGATAGTGATATCCTCATCATCATCAATAAACAAAATGTGGGTGTCTTGCAAAAGATGGGTGTCTTGGGCGACCATTGTGGAACATTGGTTTTCCTTTTCCCATGTTGATATTTCTTGCACCCATGAAGGAAGAAAAACCCTGACTGTGGTTCCCTGGTTTGGTTTGCTGTCAAACTGGATTTCTCCCCCGTGGTTGGTGACAATGCCATGCACAACCGAAAGCCCAAGTCCTGTTCCGCTGCCAACTTCCTTTGTGGTATAAAAGGGATCGAAAATACGATCCAGCACATCAGGCTCAATTCCACAGCCACTGTCACTAATCCAGAGCATGACTACCTGTTGATTCTGCAGGGACTCTGGTAAATTCATGCCGTTTTCAGGAGTGGCAATCAGCCGCAAGCCGATTTCCATTGTCCCGCCGGTTTTTTCCATGGCCTGAAAGGCATTGGTGGCCAGATTCAAAATAATCTGGTTAATCTGCGACGGGTCGGCCCAGATGAAACCACTGTTTTCATCCAGCTCAGATCGAAATTTGATGGTGGCGGGAACGGATGGAGCAATCAATTCCACCGCTTCGGATGCGATGTCATAGATGGAGACAGTTTGATACTCCTGCTCTTCCCGGCGGCTGAACAAAAGGATACGCTGAACCAGGTCCTGGCCCCGTCGGGAAGCTTTCATGACCTTTTCAAGATCACTTGCGATGAGGCTGTCTTGCGGGGCTTCGTCCCGGGCCAGGGTGGTGAATCCCATGATGGCCTGCAGGATGTTGTTGAAGTCATGTGCGATGCCACCGGCCAGGGCTCCCAGGGCTTCCATCTTTTGAGCCTGCAGCATTTGCAGTTCACGCATCTCACTGGTCAGGTGGGATTGAAGGATCGGAGCCATGAACCCGGCCAGGGATTCCAACGTGGAACGGTCCGCCTCGTGAAATCCCTGGATCTTGTCTCCCAGAAAAATCACGCCGATGACCTTTTCCCGGTTGGTCACGGGCACCACCAGAGCAGCTTTGAATTCCATGCCAAGGGGCCCCACCAGTTGGGGATGGTCCAGGAAAAGGCTCTGTTGCTGGTCGATCACAGGTCGCAAGAAGGAAGGGATCTCATCGGCGACAATGCGCAGCGAGGCAGGCATCCCCTCTAATAGCTTCCTGGGTGGATAGACAGCCCAGACCCGCAAGTCTTTGTCCTCATCAAGGGTTGCAAAAAAACCGCTACCGCAGTTCGAACCCAGTACAATTGTTTCCAGCAGAAGTTGGTATTTGCCCTGGTCATCTTCGAGTAAAAAGATCTCGGCGATTCGGTTGCGGACCTCCAGAGCCAGTTCCGCTTCTTTGCGCGCGGTGATGTCCCGATGGGTGCCGGTCATGCGCACGGGGTTACCCTGCTCATCCCGGGAAACTACACGGCCCCGGTCCAGAACCCAGATGTAGTGCCCCTTTTTATGGCGCAACCGGACTTCAGACTCGTATTGGGGCGATTCACCCTGCAAATGGGCTTGGAATAGAATATTGGAACGGGCGTGATCTTCCGGATGGATAAGAGAAAGCCAGGTGGACTCATCGGTTTTCAAGTCAGTCAGTTCAATGCCCAGCATTTTTGCCCAGGTGTCGTTGTAGACCATTTGACCACTGGGGATATCCCAATCCCAGACCCCATCCTGAGTTGCTTCCAACGCCAATTGCAGGCGTTCCCGGCTGTCCAGCAATTCCTTGCGGGTGCTGGCCCGGGAGGAAAAGACCCGATTCCAGACCAGAATGCCCATACCTGCACCCAGACTGATCAAAAAGACCAGCAGCAAGCGGGCCTTCAACTCCATGGGGTCCGGTTTGAGCCAATGACTCCAAAAACCCTGGCTACCGGTTGAAATCAAACAGGTGGCCGAGTCCACGGTCCAGATGAGCAATGGAAAGACCAATACCGCAATGATGATCCCACGGTTTCTTGGCAAGTCGTCCCCTCTGCTACTGGATAAACTGGAACACCACGGAATAAACACTGTGGAAGGTTACAATTTGAGCATTGTAGTGGCAGAAAGTCATTGGGTCAACACGGTCCCTGAAAAACACACGTTCCAAGAGAAAATTGGCGCTGGTAAGCAGAAGGGCCAGGCCCCATAATGCCGGACATGACATTGCCACTACCTCCAGACAATCCCCTTTTTACCCTGGCTGTTCTGCTGGCTTTCGGAGCCTTGTGCGGACAGTTGGCGCGCCGGATTGGCCTGCCTTCGGTGACCGGTCAGATCATGGCTGGGATTCTGTTGGGGCCTTCGGTTCTTCATGTTTTTGGGCACGATGCCGCCGTGGGCCTTCGCCCCATCGTTCACTTTGCCCTCGGATTGGTCGCCGTGGATGTGGGCACTCATCTTCACTTTCCCAAACTGCGCAATTCTTTTGGCCGGCTGGGAATATTGTTGTTGTTGGAAATTTCTTTGACCCCTTTGCTGGTATATTCCGCTCTGGTTTTCCTCGGGGGACAGGACTGGACCATCGGTGCCCTCTTTGCCGCCCTGGCCATTGCCACCGCTCCGGCGACGGTGATGGCCCTGGTCAAGGAGACGCGCAGCAGGGGAGTGTACGCTCGCACTTTGATTGCGGCGGTGGCCCTGAACAACATTGCCTGCATCACATTCTTCGAGTTGGCTTATTCTTCGGTGCAGGCGACCCTGGATCCCAGCCAGGCCTGGACTTCGGGCTCAATACTGCTGACCCCTCTCATTCAATTGGGTTATGCGGTGTTGATCGGCGGGACGGTGGGAGCAGCCCTGGTGCTTTTCACCCGCCATGTCATCAAAACCGAAGCTGTGACCACTGTCTCCATAATATCCATATTTCTGACCACCGGAATTGCAGATCTTGTTGGGGTGAGCCATTTGCTGTCCTGCCTGTTTCTGGGAGTGACGATGGTGAACCTGGCTCCTCAAAAGGAGGAGATCGGGCACCGGGTGTTCGTCAATTTCGAACCGGCAGTGCTGGCAATTTTCTTTACTCTGGCCGGTTTTGAACTGGATTTCGGCTTCCTGGCCCAGGGGTGGTATTTGGTGGCCCTCTTTGTGGTGGCCCGACTCATTGGCAAGGTGCTGTCGGGAATTCTCGCCATGCGCATGGCCAGAGGCACCCAGAATGTGCGGCGGTACCTGGGCCTGGGCCTGATTCCCCAGGCCGGGGTGGCCGTAGGGTTGTTGCTGCAATTGGGAGATAATCCTGTTTTTGGTGAAATCAGCCAGCTGATTCTGGCTGTGGGGGTGACGGCGGTGGCGGTGAATGAAATCATCGGGCCGCTGACCACTCGTTTCGGTTTGCAAAAATCAGGCAACGCGGGCATGGATCGGGCTCGGCTTATCGATTTTATTCACGAAGAAAATATCATCACCGATTTTCAGGCTGAGACCAAGGAAGAGGCTTTGCGGCAGCTCATCGATTTGATGGTATCGAGTCATGGCGTGGACATGAGCAAAAAGGCTTTTCTGGCCGATGTGATGGAGCGGGAAAAAATCATGTCCACTTGCATCGGCCGGGGTCTTTCCATTCCCAGCGGACCCCTCGAAGGTGAAAACCTGTTGGTGGGGGTGATGGGGATCAGCCGCAAGGGTTTGAACTTTGCCACTCCCGACGGATTGCCCATTCAATGTGTGGTTTTGCTGGCAGCTTCCCGGGATCAGATGTCTCGTCATCTTGAAACCCAGGCGGTTTTGGGGCGGACCTTGTCGGCTGATTGGGGACTGCGGATTCAACTGTATAATGCCCGAACTCCGGCGCATGTTTATGAAGTTCTGCATGCCGAGGAGTTTTCGGATTTCAACTATTTTCTTACTGAGGATGACGGAAAAAATGAAACGACCGCCGGAGCTCACTGAGCGGCCGGCGATCAAACCAATTTCAAGGCCTGCCGCAGATCCTCAATAATATCTTCCACATTTTCGAGCCCAACACTCAAGCGCACCATGGCCGGATCAATACCCACCTTCAACAACTCT
>JAUUYW010000396.1 GCA_030590265.1 Candidatus Krumholzibacteriia bacterium | reverse complement strand
TTGTGGAAGATCATCTTTCGCCAGTGGACGATTTGCCGCTGCAGTCCATTTTTGCTCTGCATGATGCACACCCCAACCCTTTCAACCCACGCACGGAAATCAGCTTCACCCTGCCTGGTGGAACAGGCCAAACACACAAGGCCAAGCTGCTGGTTTTCGATTCCCGTGGCCGTCTGGTGCGGGTGTTGGTGGATGATGCCCTCGAAGCCGGGTTGCACCGTGTGGACTGGGATGGTCGTGATGATGGTGGACGATTGGTTTCGGCTGGAGTCTACTTGTATCGCCTTCAGGCTTCCGGGCATTCGGCCACCGGGAAAATGGTCCTGTTGAAATAAAGCTACACTTTGACTGCTTACAGGAAAAGCCCCGGGTTTCGGCCCGGGGCTTTCTTCTTGGGAACAGAAAGAAAAACTAGGGACAGCTGGCTTCGGCCAATTGTTTGAACTGACTCATTTGCCTGTCCGTATCCGCCTTGTTCTTGCCCAGGTCTTCAATGGCCGAGGCTTTCCACCCTTTGCCAAGCTGGTGCTTCTTTCCCGCCGGCGGATCAATTTTAACGACCTTCGTTCTTTCCGCCCAGTAGTTGCCGCACATCCCATCGACACACTCTTCATATTTGAGCACGACATACACACCGTACCCCTCCAGCCGGATTTTCTTCTTGTCGACCCGGTTTTTTATCTTCTTCAGCATGTCGGCAATTTCCTTGATCATCTTCTTTCCACCGGGTGTGAGGTATTTGGCAGGCAATAGCCAGCCGGCTCCCTTGAGCAGGTCGATGGCATCATCCGCGTCTTCAACGTCGGCCGGGCTGTCCTGGTAGGGCGGAAAGAACATGTCCCCGGCTTCGCAATTGGTGAAGGCACCCAGTTCACAGGCATCGGAACTGTCACAAATAAAGAACAGGGGAATGAGGACTTCCATCAATCGGGAAAGCAAACGCGAGACGGTCAGCAGTGACATGTCCGCCAGCATCAACTCGGCATCGGCCAGTCGCGCGGAATTGAAGGCAAGAAGGGCACAGTCTTCAGCCAAATCCTCATCGCCCCGCAAGCGTCTGGCCCAGGTCATGAGGGCTTCCGGGCCACGGACCCGAGCCCAACTTGCAGACCTGAAAATCTTCATGTGGGTTTTAACTGCGGCGATCTCCCCATTGAGATGGTGCCAGTGATCCAGGGAATCTTCAGGTATTCCTGCCACAAATTCCTTTGCCACCGGAAGTTTAAGCAAATTTTGAAGATGGTTGAGGCGGGGTGGAGCGCCGGCAATTTCAATGGCCTCGGCGGCTTCAAACAGTTCCGATGCCACCGGGGCCAGCTTCGAAACGTGGGAACTGCCTTTTTCAGCAATGCGGGCCGATCGACGCAATCGAAAAGGAAGGCTGGATCCGCCCTGGCCAATCCATGATTCAGCCATGGCATGTAGAATGGCAGGCAGGTGTTCCAGCTCATGTATTTCATCTGGCGTATTGCACGTAGGTTCAGTCATGATTCCCTCCTGGGTTCAGCCCGTTTCGGGCCCTGGGTCGGGAGCAGCCGAAGCTCACTCCTGACGGACATTCATTACCTGAGAAGGGTCCTTGCGTTGGATGTTCGGCACGGTGGCATCGGCGGCAGGATGACCCACCACCAAAAGCAGGAAGGGTTTCTCATTGGACGGTCGTTCGAGAATTTGGTTCAAAAATCCCATGGGACTGGGGGTGTGGGTCAAAGTGGCCAACCCCGCCTCGTGCAGGGCCGCGATCAGGAACCCGGAAGCCAGGCCCACTGATTCCTTGGTGTAATAATGGCGCCGGCGCACACCATTTTCGTCAAAAGCATGGCGTTGTTCGAAGATGACCACCAACCAGGGAGCGATCTCCAAAAAGGGTTTGTGCTCGTCGGTCTCCAGGGGGCCGAGGGCTTCGATCCATTCCTCGGAGGCCCGACCGTTGTAGAATTTCCGCTCTTCCTCTTCGGCAGCCAGTCTGATCTGCCGTTTGATTTCAGGATCACCCACAATTTCGAAATGCCAGGGCTGCATGTTGGCTCCACTCGGGGCTTGGGCTGCGGCCATGACGCACTCCCGGATGACCTCAACGTCCACCGGCTGGTCCCTGAAATCCCTGATAGTACGGCGACTGGCAATGCGCTGGTGAAAATCCCGGGCCGCCTCCAGCATCTGTGCCGGCACCAACTGGGGCAAACCATCGAAGGGAAGGTGTTTGTCCTGAGGCATGGTCTCTCCTGGGCAAGAATAAAGTATTGTCCAATTCAGGGTTATCATAATAAGGATTGAAACCACCCGCTTTTATGTCCCTGTTCCTGTTCGGAAAAAGATCCACCTGGGGCTCCATGATGAACGCGATCAGCCGCATGGGCAGGCCGCATTTTTCGCAGGTCAACAGAAAGCATTGCAGCATGTTAAAAGGCGATATTGTAGAGATAAAAGAGGGTGCTCCGGCTGGACCACCCATTAAATTTCAACCGATTTGGTGCGATTCCCGAGAAAATAGGGTAAATTTACTCCTTATTCACTCTTTGGAACCCACTTTTCCAAGCCACCACCACAAGGGGCGCCTGCAAATGAACCTTCTGGTAAAAATCAACCTGATCCTGATCTGTGTTTTTGTCGCCGCCCTGGTGCCGGCTGCCATGATCTCCCGTAGCCTTCTGGACAATAACGCCCAAACCCAGGTAATCCAGGAAGCCCGCATCATGATGGAAACAGCCATGGCCATGCGTGGATATACCGTCAACCAGGTCAAACCCCTGCTGGCACCCATGCTCGATGAGACCTTTTTGCCCCAATCGGTGCCAGCCTATTCTGCCACCGAAATATTCAACACCCTGCGGGCCACCCATCCTGAATATACCTACAAGGAAGCGACCCTGAACCCCACCAACCCGCGCAACCGGGCCGTGGATTGGGAAACAGATCTGGTCAACGAATTCCGCCGGGATGCCGAGATCAAGGAACTCGTGGGCCAACGCGACACACCCCTGGGTCGGGCCCTGTATTTGAGCCATCCCATCAAAGTCAGCAACGAAGCCTGCCTGGCCTGTCACACCACTGCCGAGAGTGCACCTCCGGCCATGCTGGTGGCCTACTCCTCGGGTGGCGGGTTTGGTTGGAAAATGGATGAAATCATCGGAGCTCAAATCGTGCAGGTTCCCATGTCCACACCGGTAAAAATGGCCGATGATATTTTTCAAACCCTGCTGCTGACCCTGGTGGGGATTTTTGTATTTATCCTGCTGGCCCTGAACCTCCTGCTTCACTTTGTAGTGCTGCAGCCCATGCGCCGGCTGTCAGCCATGGCCGATCAGGTCAGCCACGGCGATATGGAAGTGGAAAACGTCCCGGTCAAGGGCAGCGATGAAGTGGCTGCACTGACCTGTTCCTTCAACCGAATGCGCATCAGCCTGGTGACCGCCCTGAAGATGCTGGAGAACGACTGAGATGAAAACGGTTTGCGTACCTG
>JAUUYW010000439.1 GCA_030590265.1 Candidatus Krumholzibacteriia bacterium | reverse complement strand
GGCCCTGCCATTTGGAATTTTCATCGTTGCCCACCAGAGCCATGGGGTCGTGATATATCGCGGCCGGATCAATGTTTTCAATCCCCTGGGAGATGAAAAGGGCCCGTCCTTCGGCCAGGTTGTCCACGGGGTCCTTCAGTTGAGCGGCCAAGCCGAGAAAATCGGATATTTCAATAGCAGTGACTTCTTCGTTGAAAACAAAGCCGCCACACTGCAACTGGCGGGCCAGTTTAACCAACTGGCCGCCGGCAATGCTGGGTCCCACCAGGAAGTGTCCATTGTGGACCAGTTTGCCATCCACAACGCCAATGAACAATGACTCCAGCTCGGTGACTTTCAGATAGTTTTCAAGGAGAGATTTGCAGTTCTTTCCCAGGTCCTGGATCTTGGGATGGTCGGCAAAGTACAACTTACGCTGGGCGATGCCAGTGCTCAAAAGGATGACGATTTTGTCAATATTCGATTGCATGCTTATTGGCTCCCGCGGGGAGTTTTTTGGGGTGCTTTGTCGTCGGTCATGGCGAGGGCTTCAGCGGCGGCTTTGCGGCAGGCCCGGGGCCATTCGGGGATGATCAGAAATTTTCGCGACTGCATGACCGACTTCAAAAAACGAACCCGACCGGTCATGCGCAGGGCACTGACCTGGCGCAAAGTCACGGGGACCCATGGTTCATTCCGCTGATCTCTTGGCAGGTCGGGCAGGTGTTCGGCAACGAGTTCTCCGGCCTGGTCAATCAGTTCATTGGAAGGATTGTCATGGCCGGCTTGCTGCAAAATCCCCACCAGAAAGTCACGGTGTTCCGGAATAAACCGGGGCAAGAGCGGTAAAACAGCCTCGCAGATCCAAGCCAAGGGTCTGCGGCGCAACTCCTCCATGATCGGTGCCCCCAGGAAGACCCCGGATGGTGTATCCAGCAACCAAGCCAGGAGGTGGCACCATTCAGGACTCGGGTTTGCGAGTATGCCGCGAGCACAGTGTTTATTTTGCAGAGCGGAGAGATCTTTCAGTTGCTCCATGCCTGCACTCCTGACAGCTTCGTCGACATTGGCAGCCAAGGCAGTGACTTGGGCGAAGGCCTCATGCTGGTCGCCAGGACCATTCTGGAGAGTTTCGTTGACAAGGAATGGCCATAAGAGAGCCAGCTGCCCGGTTTCCAAATCCAAAGCCACATCCCTCAGAAAGACAATTGCCGAAGTGGATTTGGAGCTGCGTACGAGGTTGGTCAGCATCTGCATCGACCCGAAGACCCGTTCCGGCTTGGCCAATTCCAACAATTGCCGGGCTCCTGCCACGAGGATATCCCCTTCGCGGGTCAGGAGTGTATCGCGCAGAATATCGTGGAATCCTTTTTGTATCCGGGACTGTATTGCCTGGGTTTGCTCTTGCTTCAGAAGTTGGAATAAAATCGTCAAATATTCGCAATGGCCTTCGCTCGTCAACGTCAGTTCGCCGTCCGGATGATCTTCAAATTGCTCAATGGCTGCCCGAATATCCGCAATGGGTATGAGATCGGCAGTCGATTCTGGTTTTGGTTTTGATGGGGGTTTGGGCTGGTTTCCATCCTGAAAATCGCTGGGTATATCACGGCGGGAAACCGAGAGGAGCAGGTCGATAGCCGTGCGGTGATTGTTGGTTTGAGATTTGTTAAGGGTAGAAAAGATAGCGGTGAGGGCGTTCAGGTTGTCATGTGTTGACGGAGCGTTGTCATCGTCATCCGAACTGCGGCCAGGTTTGGTTCGAACTGAGTTGAGCAGCAGCTTCTCCACGTCTTTCCAGGTGACCTGGGGTAGGTTGGCGCCGTCCAGCTTGGCCTGGGTAAGATAGCCGGGGATGGCTTGCATCAGTTGTCGGCATTGATTGACCTGGTCGTTGTCCAGGCCTTGTTTTCGCAGAGCGCCCATGAGGGTTTCAAGCCGTGGCTGGGAAGTATCACCCGAACAGTCCTCGGCGGGCTCCTCGATTTCGGGCACGAGGAATTCCAGATGCTCCACGTGGATGGTCGGCGGCATGTCTTCAATGACCAACTGCTGGAACTCCCGGGCGCCCTTGATCTCATTTCGGTAGGCCAGCATTCCAATGACAAATTCGTAGAGATCGGAAGGAAGAAGATTGCTGTCCATCTCAATGGCTGCCACGCCGAGAGTTTCCATGAGCTCGAGAAAATCGGCGACGCCGCGCAGTTCGGGATCCAGGGGCAATTCCTGCAGACTCAAAACCCCACCGGCCACTTCAAAACGCAAGGAGGGCGCCTTGCCGAGGGTTCGACCCATGGCGCGGGTGAACTTCTCGGCGGCCTGATCGCACATGGCATGGCCGGGTGGGTAGTAGACGCCGATTCGAAAAACCGTTTCCAGGGCGGCAACAAGATCCGCAACGGCCATGGGGTCGACGGTTTGGGGTTCTTCTTCCAGAACAGCCGTGGTGGCGTTCGTATCCTTCATAAAATGGTCCTCGATTGATTCCCTCTTGCCCCAGACACTCCAATTGCCGGGGGCATTTCTCCCTGGTCTATTTATCGGAAGAATTAAGGGAAAACTTAAGATAGAAACCCCAGACAACCGGAGGTCCCTTCGGGAAACCCCGGTTGTTTAGACTTGAGGCTGGGTCAGCGGTAAAGTGCCTTGACCTCGCCCAAGGTCCTGGCATCGACTGGAGTGGGGTCGCTTTCCTGATCATAGAACCCGACCCAACGGGGACCTCCGGTTCCCACCGTGGTCAAGCGGTCGCCCATGATTTCTTCCAGGGCGGTGCCAGCATGAGAAGTTTTGCCAAGCAAAGCGTAGATCTCATTGGCGGTGGCCCAACGCCAGCCGATATGCTCCCCAATCCAGGTGTCGACCTGGGCGCGGGTCTGGCCATAGAAAGTGGCTGGATCGCTCCAATAAAGATCTGTGTCCAGATCATGAAAAAACTCACCGCTATTGCCGGAATTTTCAATGACGGCCGTGGCGATGGAGGGGTCGGTCAAACTGACCATCCATGCTCCTGGGTTAAGGGAGGCAGCTCCCCCCTGGGATCCAGAATCCGTCATGGTGTCGAAATCGGGGCTGTCG
>JAUUYW010000103.1 GCA_030590265.1 Candidatus Krumholzibacteriia bacterium | reverse complement strand
GTCGATCATCACCACTCGTTTGCCTTCGACCACTTCCCTGACAGGATTGAATTTAATGCGAACCGACATGTCCCGCACCTTTTGGGCAGGGGAAATGAAAGTGCGCCCCACATAGTGGTTGCGGATCAAGGCCAGTTCAAAAGGCAGGCCGGTGGCCTGGGCGTAACCCAGAGCAGCGGTGTTGCTGCTATCGGGAACGGCGCAAACCAGGTCGGCATCGGCAGGGGCTTCGCGGCCCAGGATTTCTCCACTGCGGCGCCGAACCGATTCTACACTGGAGCCAAAAATCTGGCTATCAGGTCGAGAAAAATAAACGTGTTCAAAGACGCAGCAATGCTCTCTCTCTTCGGAACCCATACGGCGGCTGGTCAATTCGCCATCACCCAGAATGAGCATTTCACCAGGCTCCACATCTCGCAGGTAAGTGGCTCCGATGATATCAAAGGCACAACTCTCGCTGGCTATGACGTAACTGTCCTTGTAACGCCCCAAACACAAGGGACGGAAACCATGGGGATCACGCACGGCAATAAGGCGATCACGTGTCATCACCAACAGGCTGTAGGCGCCCTTGACCCGGGGCAACAATTCCATGAGGGCATCTTCGCAGGCAATGGCCCGGCTGCGAGCCAGCATGTGCAAAATAACTTCGCTGTCGCTGGTAGTGGAAAAGATGGATCCTTCGGTCTCCATTTCCCGACGCAACTCGGGAGCGTTGACCAAATTTCCATTGTGGGCCAGGCTGATGCTACCCCGATGGGAAGCCACCTGCAACGGCTGGGCATTCAAAATATGGCTGCTGCCACTGGTGCTGTAGCGCACATGGCCAATAGCGTTGTCCCCCGGGAGTGCTTTGGTAGTTTGCTCGTCAAAAACATCGGCCACCAGGCCCATTTTCTTGTAAGTGCGCAAACGATGCCCATCCGAAGCGGTGATGCCGGCACTTTCCTGTCCACGGTGCTGCAAGGCGTGCAGAGCCAGGCTGGCCAGCTCAGCTGCTCCGTGAATGGCAGCAATGCCCACCACTCCACATTCTTCTCGCCAGTGTCGATGGTCACTCATCAGCGCTCCATTCCTGTTGTCAGCCAGGCTTCCATGTGCGGGTTGATCAAAAGCCCTTGTTTTCTGCCCCGGGCCACGGCAAGGTTTTGGCCCACCTCGGCTGCGCTGGCTGCATCGCCATCGATCAGCAACCTCCACAGCACACCTGAAAGCACTGGACCATCCTGCCCAAGAGGGAAGGAAATCACATCCACCGCTGTCATGCCGTCGGCGGGATGGCCTCCCAAGAGAATTTCGTAAAGGGCATTGGCTTCGGTCCCCTGTTCCTCAAGATCGGTCGATTTCAAACTGCCCAGCCAACCGGTCGGCAGGGTTTTGCCCTTGCAATCAGCACATTCAAACCAAGGACTGTCGGCATCTTCATTGGTGAAGTGGCCATAGTGGTGTTTGTTGGGGTTGTAAAAGCGTCCCGTGTTCAGCATTTTTTCCATACCACCGATGAGACTATCATCCCAGAAGGTATGCAGCTCGCAACGAAGCAGATTCACCAGTCGCTGACCGCCTTCAAGGCGATCCTTCATCACCAGCAAGGCGCTGGCGGCGTGCAAATCCACGCCCTTGTGACTGGTCAGTAATGTTGTCTGCAAACTCATGATTTCCTTTCGAAGGTCAGCACATTTCTACAAGACGACGCAACAGGAAGGCACCTGGTCCGGCGGCTTCCAGACTTTGGGAGTCTCCAGCGGCGGCCATCCTGGCCAGGCCCCACACACTGGGTTGATCTTCGGGCACATGCCGCAACTGGGCCGCCCGTTCCGGGTGAGGCATCATGGCCAATACGTTGCCCGCCCGGTTGGTCAGGCCGGCCACATCCAGCAACGAACCGTTGGGGTTGAAATCGTCGCGCCCCCCCAGTTGGGCGTATTGAAGGGCCACAAAACCATCGGCAGCCAGCTTTTCGAAAAAGGCCGGGTCCTCGTGGGTGAAACGACCTTCGGCGTGGGCAATGGGCAGGGGGAACATCCCGCTGATACCCTCCACAAATGGTGTTTGGGCCTGGGCATGAGGGGTGACGCCGACCCATTGGGAGTGGTAGCCACTGCGGCCTGAGAATCGGTTGGCAGCCAGGGCAACTTCAACCGCACCCGGCGCCAGGCCGGGCACCAATCCGGATTCCACCAGAACCTGGCAACCATTGCAAATACCCAAAATGGGTTTGCCGGTTTCAGATGCTTCGAGCAGCACCCTCAACAAGGGATCCTTGGCGGCCACCGCTCCGGCGCGCACACGATCCTGGTAGGAAAAACCACCGGGAATTAGATAGCCGTCGAAGGCGGCCAATTCCCGGGCACTGCGGGTCCAGCGGAAAATCTCCGCTTGCCCGCCGTTGGCATCAATCAGGCGGGCCGATTCTGCTTCGCAATTCACACCCGGCAACTGCAGCACCGCCAGCCGGGGTTTGCGATCCAGGTTGACCATGAACGAAGGTGCTTTGGCTTGTTCCTGATCCGCATAAGCAGGGTCAGCAACCGGGGGCACCATGGCTTTGGCTTTTTCGCCACCCATCAGGGAGGGCAGGGCCTTTTGCCAGGCTGAAGTCATCTGCACCACATCCAGGTCGGCGATGGTTGAGCCGTCAGCCCTTTCCACCAGGATCGTGGCCTCGTCCGTAACTTCTCCCATATCCCACCAGTCGGCGCCGGCCTTGTCGAGAATAGCCACGGCTTCGGCAATTCTATGGGCCTTGACCGTGACGATGAACCCGCCGCTTTCGTTGAACAGAAATTCCCGATCAGTGCGTTCAGATTCCGGCAAACGGATGCTGGCGCCACGAACCCTGGAAGCTTCCAGCCCCATGGCCATCTCGCTGAGACAAACAGCCAATCCACCATCACTGATATCGTGGGCAGCGGTCACCAGACCTTCGCTCACCATATCGATGACTCCCCGAATTTCACTGCGGGCGGCATCAAAGTCCAGGCCAGGCACCGCAGGTCTACCGGCACTGAAACCGGCATCAAGAAAAATGGAGCCGGCCATTTCGGCGGTGCGTTGTCCGATCAACAGAATGCGATCGCCGGCACTGGAAAATCTTTGACTGCGGCATTTGGTGTAATCGTCCACGATGGCCACGCAACCAACGATGGGCGACGGGGCCACACTGCGGCCGGTGCTGCTCTGGTTGTAGAAGCTGACGTTGCCGCTGATCACTGGCAGGGCAGGGCCAGGCAAGGCGTAACAGCCTACCCCACGGCAGGCATCTCCCACTCCACGGACCGACTCGGTAAATTCCCAAAACGACTCGGGAATTTCCGGATTGCCGAAGTTGAGACAATCGGTCACAGCAGCGGGACGTCCGCCCACGCAGGCCACATTGCGGCAGGCTTCCAGGACTGCCGAAGCACCGGCGGTCCAGGGATCGGCCAAACCGAGCAGGGGATTACCATCGGCACTCAGGGCCACGGCACGTTTGCTGCCGGGAACCGGAGCGATAACGCCGGCGTCAGCTTCTCCTGGCCGCATGATTGTGCTGGCCTGAACCTCGCTGTCGTAGTGGCGATAAATGTATTCGCGACTGGCGATGTTGGGGTGGGCCATCAAGGCCATCCACTCATCCTGGATTTGATCAACAGCCGCTTCAGCCAACCGTTCATCCGGGCTCACGAAAGGCCGCTCGGGAGCCGTTGCTTCCCGATCGTAGCTGACACCCTCGGTGATGGTTTCGATGGGAGCGTCGGCCAAAATCTTGTCGCCGTAACGCAGAATATATCGACGTTCTTTGGTCACCTTGCCAATCTTGCAGGCACAGGCACCTTCGTACAGCGATGGCAGGGCAAAATCTTCATTGTAGATTTTCAGAACTTTTTCCGTCAGACGGCTGGGCACGGCCAGGCCATACCGCTCCTGGGTCTCGCTGCAGGCGCAAACCCGGGCAGGCAGGTCGGCAATCTGGTGCACCAAAGCCACATCCACATCGCAACCGAAACCACCGGCATCGACCAATTCGCTGGTCACACAACTGACACCGCCCGCACCCAGATCCTTGAAACCGATGGTCACGCCCTCGCTGCGGGCCATTTCCAGAACGGCCTTGTTAGACACCGACAAAATGCGTTTGAGAAATGGATCAGGCGTTTGCACGCTGCCCTTGTTTTCCATGGCCTGTTCGGCATCCAGAGTAGCTGAGGCAAAGGCAGCTCCACCCATTCCCGACCAGTCGGTGGGTTTGCCCACCAGAATCAGGTCGTAGGGTTCGCTGGCCGCTTGCTTGGGCACGGCGCTGTGGGTTATGTGGTCGTGTTCGACAATTCCCACGGCCACCACATTGACCAGGCAATTTTCGTTGAAGCTGTGGTGGAAATAAACATCGCCGCCGAGATTGGGCACGCCGATGGCGTTGCCGTACTGCCAAATGCCATCCACCACCTGGCGAGCTATGTCCACTCGGTGGGCAGCGTCATCATCCTTGTCGTTTTCTTTTTCCGGCCAGCCGAAGCGCAGCGGATCCAAAGTGGCAATGACTTCGCCGCCCATGCAATACACATCGCGCACGATGCCGCCGATGCCCGTGGCCGCGCCCTCCACCGGCATGACCTGGCTGGGATGGTTGTGGCTCTCGTGGGCAAAGATAATGCCGTATTTTTTGCCATTGATCTCACCAAAATCAACGATGCCAGCATCCTCCACCGGACCAACCACCACGTTGCTCCCGGTAGTGGGCAGGTTGGCTTTCAGGTGGGGGCGGCTGCTCTTGTATGAACAGTGCTCGCTCCACATGGTGTCGAAGAGGGTCATCTCAGTCAGGGTGGGATCGCGACCGAGCAGATCAGCCACTTTACGGGCTTCGCTGGGCGCCAGGGTCAAACCGTGTTCGCGCAGGTAAGCCCGCAACCCATCATCATCGTAGGTGCCGACCGGGATCGGCGTAAAGCTTTCGTCCTGATAAGCCAAAAGGCATCTCCTGGTTTTCCTGCCCGAGCAAAGGCCAGACAGGTTTGAAAAAAGATGCCCGCCGGGTGGGCGGGCAGCAGGTTACCAGTTTTTCAGACTCAGGGTCCGGTCAAAGATCAACGGCACGTTGCGCAGTTGATGATCCAGATCGAAACATCGGTCCAGAACTTCGTCGCTCAAGCGGGAGGTGATCTCCTCCTCTTGTCCCAAGCTGTCGCGCAAGGCAATGCCTTCGTCCCACACACGCATGGCGCAGCGCTGGACCCAGCTGTAGGCGTCTTCCCTGATTACATTTTCTTCAGTAAGCGCCAAAAGCACTGCCTGGCTGAAGAACATGCCACGCACCTTCTCCATGTTGGCCAGCATGTTCTCGGGATAAACAACCAGACCCTTGATCAGCCAGGTCATTTTGCTCAGCATGTGATGCAATGTGTGGCAAGCGTCGGGAAAGATGATGCGTTCCACACTGGAGTGGGAAATGTCGCGTTCGTGCCAGAGGGCCACATTTTCCAGGCCGGTGTGGGCATAACCACGCAGCAAACGAGCCATGCCCGTTAGCTTTTCGCTGACTATGGGGTTCTTCTTGTGGGGCATGGCGCTGCTGCCCTTTTGCCCCTTGCCGAAACTCTCTTCCACCTCGTGCACATCAGTGCGTTGAAGGTTGCGAATTTCCACGGCCATCTGTTCGATGGTTGCGCCGAGTGTGGCCACGACCTGGAGCCAGTTGGCGTGTCGGTCCCGTTGCACGATCTGAGTGCTGGCAGGATCGACCTGCAGTCCCAGACGCTTCATGGTCTCTTCTTCCACGGCAGGGTCGAGATGGGCAATGGTGCCCACGGCTCCGGAAATTTGTCCGTAAGCAATTTCTTTCTGGGCAGCATCCAGGCGACGCAATCCGCGTTCCAAGGCGCTCCAGTAAACCATGAGTTTGAGACCGAAAGTGGTCGGTTCGGCGTGGATGCCGTGGCTGCGGCCGATCATGACCGTGCCTTGATGCTCTTTGGCCTTGGCTTCCACCGCATCGAGCAACTCAATGAGAGTACCACGCAGAATTTCTCCCGCTTCCTTGATTTGCAAGGCCAAAGCGGTGTCCAGAAGATCGCTGCTGGTCATGCCTTGGTGCACGAAGCGGCTGGAAGGGCCGATGTATTCGGCCATGTTGGTCAGGAAAGCGATAACATCGTGTTGGACGGTGCGTTCGATCTCCAGAACGCGCTCGGTTTCGAAATTGCCTTTGGCCCTGATTTCGGCGGCGGCTTCTTTGGGGATTTCGCCACGATCGGCACGAACCTCGCAGACTACGGTTTCCACTTCCTGCCAAAGTTTGAACCGGTTTTCATCGGACCAGATAGAGGTCATTTGAGCACTGGCGTATCGCTGAATCATTGGAGCTCCAAGCCGGCAAATTTCATCCGGCAGACAAAAAGACCATTACAACAGGGATTCTCTGCCATTCTGGTCCAAAAGGACCATTTCCGGACTAATTTGACGGCCAAAAAAGCTACCAGATGGTGAATTCCCGCTGAAAAACGATGAATTTGAAGTGTCCGAGGGAATTTACCCTCGAACGTGGTTATGGTCAAGGAATGGGTTATATTTGAGGGGCCATTTTATCCACCAGTGTCGAAGGAACAAATTGAATACCGATTCCAACCAGCTCAATCGCCAGGGTCTTGGCCATCTTCTCATTGTCTACATCGTTTGGGGCAGCACCTATCTTGCTATCCGGATAGCAGTTAGGGAAGGGGCAGGCTTCCCTCCTTTCACCCTTGCTTTCATGCGGGTGATGGTTGCCGCGGTCATTCTGCTGACCATGGCCAAGTTGCATGGTGAACGCATCAAATTGGATCGTCAGGAATTTGTTCTCCTGCTGGGAAGCGGCCTCTTGTTGTGGGTGGGTGGCAACGGCCTGGTGACCTGGGCTGAGATGAGGGCCGACAGTGGCATGGCAGCTTTGCTGGTGGCCGCGCTGCCCATGTGGAGCGAGATCATCAATCGCTTCATTGATCGCCGAAAACCTGGATTGTTAATGACATCGTCTATTCTGCTGGGTTTTTCCGGAGTTGGGATTTTGACCTGGCCCATTTTGCGCCATGGAACCAACGCCGATCTGTGGGCTGTGGTGGCCCTTTTGTTGGCGCCGCTTTTTTGGGCCCTTGGGTCCATCTGGTTCCAACGCCGCAAACCCGACCTGAAGGTGCGAACCGTTTCAGGATGGCAGCATCTTTTGGGTGGATGTGGGTTTTTGGTGGTGATCCTGGTGCGGGGTGAACCGCTGCCTACTCCTACGGGTGAGGCCTGGATGGCTTGGGCCTTTTTGGTGATTTTCGGTTCGGTGATTGCCTTTACTTCTTATATGACAACCTTGCAGCTGTTGCCTTTCCAGGTGGTGATGACCTATGCCTACATCAACCCGGTGATCGCGGTTTTTCTGGGGTGGTTGATTTTGGCTGAACCGGTGACAGGATGGACTTTGGTTGGGACGGTTTTGGTTGTGGCGGGTGTGGCTGGGATTTTTAATAATCGGGATTGATGCCGGGGAGCCCGTTGATGAATTGGCCTTCGGTTTAACCCACCAATTTGCATTTGAGACCCAAAACTTGGTATAATAATAAAACAAGTGCCCGGATGAGGGCCAATGCAACCACAATTCCACCATTCCAGGAGCACGGGAAAGGTCTATCATGCGCCATCACCTACCATCGATCCCAGGCCACTGCATCTTGTTGCATGTCACCGCCCTGATCCTCATCGCCGGCCTTGTTCATGCTATTCCTCCAGCGATCCAAATCACCCAGCCCACCACCACCGATGCCGAAGAACTGACCATAGCCGTCAATCCGGCCAACCCTGATGTTCTCGCCGCGGGTGCCAATCTCCGATACAGCTTTCGCTCCACCGACGGCGGAAACAGCTGGACCCAGAGCAACATGTCCTCGGATCTCGGCGTGGCCGGTGACCCATGTGTGATTTTTGATGCTGACGGCAACCTCTATTACGCCCACCTCTCGTACCCCTACGACGGTGGCTCCTGGTTGGATCGAATCGTGGTGCAGAAATCCACCGATGGTGGACTGACCTGGAACAACGGCATTGGCGTTGGTCACAACCCTCCAAAAGACCAGGACAAGGAATGGCTGGCTGCCGACCGAACCAACTCTCCATACCGCAACAACATCTACATGGCCTGGACTGAGTTCGACAGTTATGGCAGCCATCAACCCGCCGACAGCACCCGCATTCTCTTTTCCCGTTCTGAGAACCAAAGTGCATCCTGGTCCGCCCCCACGCGCATCAGCGACCGAGGGGGCAATTGCATTGATGGGGATGAAACAGTGGAAGGGGCTGTGCCAGCTGTGGGACCGGCAGGTCAGGTATACATGGCCTGGTCTGGTCATGGTCAAATATTATTCGACCGTTCCTTCGACGGCGGCCTGACCTTTGCGGACGACATTCTGGTCACGGACCAGCCCGGTGGTTGGGATTTTGGTGTATCAGGGGTGTGGCGCTGCAACGGCATGCCCATCACCGCCTGCGACGTGAGCACCTCCCCTTACAACGGCCGGGTTTATGTTGTCTTCTCCGACCAGCGAAACGGCACCCACAACACCGACGTTTTTCTCTGTTTCAGTGATGATGAAGGAACTTCCTGGAGCGAACCCAGCCGCATCAACGATGACACCGGTGAGACCCAGCAATTCTTTCCCTGGTTAACAGTCGACCCTACCACCGGTGCTGTCGCGGTGGTCTTTTATGATCGCAGGAACACTGAGGGTGATGCCACCGATGTCACCATCGCGGTCTCCAACAATGGTGGTGAAAGCTTCACCAACACCATCGTCAGCAATGACTCGTTCACCCCCTGGTCTTCGGTATTCTTTGGTGATTATATCGGCATTGATTCACTGGACGGCATTGTTTACGCCACCTGGATGGCCATGGACGAGGGCGACCTCAGCGTCTGGATGGCCAAACTCGATCACCTCTCGGCAGTGGGCTCCGGCGGCGCATCTCACACAACCACCAAACTGGTCATGAAGGTGCCGGCCACCACCAGCTCTCGGCGCACCAGAATTTCCTTCACCACCTATCATGATGCTCCTGTGACCCTCTCAATTTTCGATCTTCGCGGGCATCTGGTTCAAACTTTGTTCTCCGAACAACGGGCAGCAGGTCAGTACACCGAGCTGTGGGATGGCAAGGATGGTTCAGGCAGGAATGTCTCTTCGGGTATGTACCTGGTGAATCTCAGGGCTGGTCAGGATTTGGTTACGAAGAAGGTGGTCATCGCCAATTAAGATGGAGCATACTTTTTTGAAAGGCTGTTCTCGTATTTCATCCCCCCGGGGGGTTGAAATACTTTATTCGGAAGCACTGACAATAATGGCATTGCTCTTCGTATCTCGCCGGGCCTTTTCCGGCCAGGTCACGGTCAAAAGATCACCCGGTTGCGGCCCAGGATTGGGTGTTTTAGCGTTCTCCAATAGAATCAAACCCTTCTCACCACAACCGTATCGCCCCATCCGATCTTCAGGCAAATCGAAGGCCTCGGAAATGACCCTCACCAACCCTTCCCCTTTGGCAGGAGTAGGCGGTGTGACGATTTTCACGGGACAGTTTTCACCCCTCTTCAACAAGAGGAACGAAAGGCTGGCCCGCTCTTTGGGCAGCTTGACCCGGCGGCTGAATTTGAACAGCCATTCGGGAATATCCCGGGGAATAAAATTGAAGT
>JAUUYW010000003.1 GCA_030590265.1 Candidatus Krumholzibacteriia bacterium | reverse complement strand
GGGGCTGAGCTTTCCCCGGCGGAATTCGGTCCTCGACCGTCGACCATGGCTGATTCCCTCCATCATGATCATTGGTCTGATTGTGGCTGGTTGGCAAACCTGGGTTTGGATTCAGTGGTTCACGGGAAACGGCCCATGGGAGGCCATCGACATCCCTTATCGTGCCGGGCGTATCTTTCTGGCCCTGTTTGTCGGTTCCGGTTGCGTGAGCATGGTTTTCGGATACCGTCGTACGGTGCAGAAACGTGAGCGGGAGCAAGTGAAGTGGCTGCTCTGGGGAATCGCCATGGGTTCGTCGCCTTATGTCTTCCTGCACTCCCTTCCTTTGGCCCTCGGTCGCGAACCGTTGTTGCCCATTGAGATCGCGCGTCTTTTTTCTATCGTGATCCCCATCGCCATGAGTTTTGTGGTGATCAGACACAAGTTCCTCAATGTGGACATCATCATTCGGCGCAGTCTGCTTTACGTGCTGTTGGCCAGCATGATGGTGGGGATCTACGCGGTGATTGGTATCTTTGTGGGACAACGGGTGGAAGAGCGCTGGCCGGAGACTGGTCCTTTTGTGCCGATTGCCGCCACCATCATTGCCGCCACCCTGTTCACTCCTACACGTCAGGGGTTCGCCCAGCTTATTGACCGGGTTTTCTTTCATATCCGATACAATCACGCCCAGGCCCTGGCCATGTTTCGGGGAGAACTGCGAACAGTGGACAATCAACAGCAGATCGCCGATAGCCTGGCCGCGTTTCTGGTCCAGCATCTCGGACCCAATGCGATTTCTATAGTTCTGCAATATGAAAAGCAATATTTCTATGCCGGTGAGAAAGGCCCTGGTGAACTGTCGCAACAAGCTCTTCCGGAGGCGGTTCGGGTCATGGCCATGCCCGAATGCACGGCCCGTCCGGACATTGAGACAGACGGTTTCCCCATGTCCTGGCGGAATGAAAACTATGTTCTGGCCCACGCCATTGAGGCCGAAGGCAACCGCTTTGGCTATATGACACTCGGTGAAAAAAGCACTGGACGCAGCTATGTGACAGAAGACCTCGACCTGCTGGCTGCCGCATCCCGTGAAGCGGCCATTTGTGTTCATCGCATGAATCTGAAACAGGATTTTGTCGATGAGGTGGTGGCCCGTCGCCAGGTGGAAGAAATGAATCGATTCCGCACTCAGTTTTTTGCTCAATTCGCACATGATCTGCGCAGTCCGCTGACCTCCATCAACTGGGCAGCGAGAAATCTGCTGGATGGGGTGGTCGGAGAAGTCAGTCCTCCTCAAGTAACCTATCTGGAGGGCATCGAGACTTCCGCCAGGCAGCTTGTGCGTCTGGTCAACAACCTGCTTGAGGCCACACGACTGGAATCGAAGATGCCGGAGATTGAATTCTCCCAGGTGGATTTGACTGCAACGGTTGAGGAGTCGGTCTCAAAACTCAAGGCCACTGCCGATGGTAAAAAAGTCGAGCTGGCGGTCCTGTCTTCAGAAGCTGTTCAAGTGTTCGGAAACGAAGAAAAGCTCCTCGAAGTCATTGATAACCTCATCGAAAATGCCATCCGGTACGCGCCACCCGATACGAGGGTTGATGTTCGCATCAGTGTATCGACAAGTTGGGCGCAGTTTGTGGTTGAGGACCAAGGACCTGGTCTTGATCCCACAGATTTCGAGACAATTTTTGAACCCTATCGGCAAGGTGCGGCAAGCCCTCATTCCACCCAACAGGGATTCGGCCTGGGGCTCTTTGTGGTCAGGAGTTGGGTGGAACGCATGGGTGGCCAGGTTCATGCCAGCAACCAAGATAGTGGCGGGGCAAGATTCACAATATTACTTCCCACAAGGGAAATGGGTGTCCTTGAGGAGACAGAATGAAAAACCTGAATGCTTGCATCCTGATCGTTGACGACGAACCGATGCTGCGCCGAACCATGAGCGATCGCATGAAGTTCTGGGACTGCTCAACCAACGAAGCTTCCACGGGAGAAGAAGCCCTCGAAATGCTTGGCAAAAAGTCCTACGACCTTGTTCTTCTTGACCTCAAGATGCCGGGCATTGGTGGAATAGAAGTCTTGAAAACCATGCGAGAGCGCGACGATACGACTGATGTTGTGGTATTGACCGCCCATGGTTCGGTTGAGGCTGCCGTGGAAGCGATTCAGGCCGGTGCTACGGATTTCCTGCTGAAACCTGCTGATTTCGAGTTGGTGTACAATACTGTCAACCGGGTCCTGGCGTCTCGCCGTCTGGCCCTGGCCCACGAAGCCCTGCTTGAACAGCATATCCAGGACGCACCCTTCGTGACTGGCGATTCCCCGGCCATGAAAACCCTTGTCGAAAGCGCACGACGGGCTGCCCCAAGCAAGGCCACCGTCCTTCTGCGGGGAGAGAGCGGATCGGGGAAGGGCGTGATTGCCGAGTTCGTACACCGGGAAAGTGATCGCAGCAAGGGACCTTTCGTTTATGTGAATTGTGTGGCCCTCAGCGACGAATTGATCGAAAGCACCCTTTTTGGTCATGAACGTGGTGCTTTTACGGGTGCGGTGGCGCGCAAGGCCGGGCGTTTCGAAGCTGCCAATTCCGGGACGGCGTTTCTTGATGAGATTGGCGACATCTCTCCCCGTCTGCAAACCAAGCTGCTGCATTTCCTGGAGACGGGAGAATTTGAACGCGTGGGAGGGACCCGCACATTGTGCGTTGATTGCCGGATTATTGCGGCGACCAACCGTGATCTTGAGGCTGCTGTTCGCGAGGGCAGTTTCCGTGAAGATCTTTTTTACCGCCTGAACGTGATCGGTTTGGAGGTGCCTCCGCTCAGGGATCGGGAAGGGGATATTTCGATTCTCGCGGAGTTCTTTCTGGCTCGCTTCGCATTCGAACTCAAACGAAAGAAAATCAAGATCAGTCCCCAGACCCATGCCATCATGGGTGCCTATGGCTGGCCTGGTAATGTGCGGCAAATGAAGAATGCCATGGAACGCATGGTGGTGATGGCCCCTGGTGATGTGCTGACACCCGACCTGTTGCCGCCTGAAATCCTGCGTGGTGATGATCCCGCTGCGGAACCCGTGTTTGATCATGGTGAATTGTTGCCTTTGCGTGAAGCCGAACAGGCTTTCAGAAAGCAACATTTTCGTCGAGCCTTGGCCATGACCGGAGGCAACCAAACCACGGCCGCGGAACTTCTCGGCATCCAGCGCAGTTCGGTGAATCGCCAAATGAAAGAACTCGGATTGCGGGAAGATGGGGCTGCAAACTGAGCTATTTTCCACCCTCACACAGATAACAGGGGCCGCGTGGAATACGCGGCCCCTGCAACATCCTATGGTGTTTCTTGCCTATTTGGATAAAGCCAAAGCCGAGCCATCAATAACTTTTTCCCGCAGATCAAGCAAAGCCTCCGCCGCTTCGTCCGCAGAAAAGCCGGTGTGCCCATAGCGTTCGACCACTCGCAGTTCAAAGTTGTCGATGTTGCCTGCAGCGGCAACCAATGCCGCGTAAAGGTGTTCATGGAATAGGGGTACAATGGGGTCATACTGGTCGTGCAAAGCGATCATGGGAATGACCAGTTCGCCATTGGGTTCGTAGTAGCGGTCGAACAGGTTTTCAGTTGGCCGGGACCTGCTGTAGCGTTGCACTCCTGCGTTGATCATGCCCAAATATTCGGGTGGCACCAACCCTGAGTACACCGTGTCGATGTTGTGGATGGGGCAGGCGCCCTTCGTACGTTCGAGGATGTCGTGGATGCCGCGCACATGGAAGCCCAGGGCAGTGACCAGAGATTCCACAATCTCATCGCCATTGCGACCCGGCAGCGGGGTCTGTTCCAGGTAGCTGATGATGCCCAGACCAGTAGGATCATCCATGACTGCATAGATTGCAGGAAGAATGATGTCCTGCTCCAAATCGAGATCCTCAGGAACGTCGATCACGGTTCCAGGCAGAACCCCGGGATAGAAGAGGTCAAACAAAACCCGAACATCACCCACATAATCGATTTGGGCCTTGGTTCCGCCATTCATTCCACTCATGGTCAGAACGCCATCGTACTCATCGGGATGTTTTTCGGCGAGTTCGACAGCGATCAAACCACCAAGACTATGAGCCATGAGCCAGGTGTAACTCGGCTCGGTTTTTACCGTGGCCACGAAGAGGTTCTGGAGCCGACGGGTAGCCCAGGCGCCGTCTTTGATAGCCATACCGTTCTCCCGGTAGCTGCAGTAGGCCCAGGCAAAGCCCATCTCCACCATCCGGTCTCGGATTTCGATGACGTTGTCTTTGGTGGGCAGAGCCAACGGCTCTTCGGCATCGATGAAGCCGTGGGCGTAGAGAACAAGTTCTCCATTCCAGTCATCGGGAACCAAAAAAGCATACAGATTCTGACCGCCGATGACGCCGTCATAGCGAGTGAATCCATCATCCGTGACGACGCTGATTTGCATGGTTTCCGCATCTCCTGCGAAAGCAGGCACTTCCGGTTCGGTAGTATTTTCGGAACAACCTCCCATCGCAAAAAGTGCAAGAGCGATGATGCAAAGCAACACGTTTTTCCTGTAAATCTTCATGGTATCGACTCCTTTTGTTTTGGCCGCGAGGCCGGACTATGGGCGAGGGCTGCATCGTGAGGAATTTCTCACGGTTTTTTTCATGATGGCTCTATTTGGCCGAAGCGATGGCGTAACCAAAGAAAAGGGAAACTCGATTGCCTTCGGGACTGGCCGAATAGGCAAAGTTGACGGGAATGCTTACCCCGCCGTACTTGAAGCTCTTGCCAAGGCCAAGCAGCAATGATGTCCGGGCTTCAACTTCATCTTCTATGGTTTTGGAGAAGCTGAGATTGGGCCCCATTCCTATTTCCCACCCGCCGGGTGAACGCACACCCATGAGCAGTGAGAAGTTGGGAATAATTTTTCCATATTCAACGCCGGCAAGCAGGGGGATGAACTCGATGACGAAGCCTGGACCACCGCCTTCAGGGACAACTTGATGCTCAAAGTGCCAGCCGAATTGGCTGATGGTTCGGCCCATGTCATGGTACTCAAGTTCCTGGGCCAATTGATCGTTGCCCATGACATAAGTGAGACCAAAACGGGGTCCACCCATGTTGCGGGTGTTGATGATTTTCTCTTTTTCGGCTTCTGTTTGGGCTGGTGTTTCGGCTTGTGCCTGACTCATGATGGGCAGCAAAATGAACATCACGACAATGGCCAACTGCAGGGATTTGTTGAAGGTACTCATGGTCTTCTGCTCCTTGTGTGAGGATGAAATGTCTTCACAGCTCTACTCTCAAGGAGCGTTCCTGATTTCTTGGGAATGGCGGGAATTGATTTAACTTGTTTGGTGACAGGGGGAAATAGTGGCAAATTTTCAGTTGGTAAATTTCTTTGGTTTACCCAATAGTCACAGCTGGTAAACATGGGAGTATAAAATTTTGCACACTGAATTGCACCATGAGAAGAAAGGAAATGAATTGAAAAACAAGACAATTGGATTTCTGGGTATGGGCATTATGGGACAACCCATGGCCCGAAATCTTTTAAACAAAGGATTCCACCTGATGGTTTGGAATCGGGATGCCGACAAGTGTCTGCCCCTGGTGGAAGCCGGAGCCCAGGCGGAAACATCACCCGCAAAAGTTGTCGCAGCAGCAGATGTCACATTTGCCATGTTGGCCGATCCGGCAGCGGCCGAATCCGTGTGCTTCGGGCCCGAAGGTGTGCTTGAGGGCATGACACCGGGCAAAGCCTACGTCGATCTTTCCACTGTTGACGACTTCACCAGCAAGAACATCGCCCAAGCAATTACAGAATCCGGTGGACGTTTTCTGGAGGCTCCTGTCTCAGGCAGCAAAGGACCCGCTGAAAATGGCCAATTGGTTATCCTTGCCGCCGGTGATCGCTCTCTGTTTGACGAACTTGATTCGGCTTTTGATGCCTTGGCCAAAAAATCGATATTCCTGGGTGAAGTGGGGCAGGGGGCTCGCATGAAGCTCGTGGTCAACATGGTCATGGGTGGTGTGATGGGGGCTTTTTGTGAAGGGTTGGCCCTGGGCGAAAAATGCGGATTGGATGCTGAAGGGATTTTGGAAGTATTGGCTGCCGGGGCCATGTCCAATCCTATGTTTGCCGGAAAAGGCCCTCAAATCCTGGCCAAGGACTTTGCACCTGCCTTTCCCTTGAAACATATGCACAAGGACCTTCGTTTGGCTGGGGAATTGGGCGCCAAAACAGGACAGTACCTGAATATCTCATTGTCGGCCCTCAGTTTGTTCGCAGAGGCTATGGATGCAGGCTTGGGAGAAAATGATTTTTGTGCGGTCAGCAAAACAGTGAGCGAATAGGACTTCCAAAAACAGGAAACCAAGGGTGGCCAGTGTCACATTCAAATATATCAACCCCACTCCATGGCTCTTTGGGCTGGTGCAGCAAATGCAATGTTGAGCATCGCCTAAACCAGGGCAATGCTAGACAACAAGCCGAGAAACTGATGCAGGAGTTAGAGGATCTCAAACGCATTGATTATCGCTGCGATTCTGAAAATGCAGATCCCCGGCTTTCCACTGATTACCTTTTTGGTGCAGCCCGTGGTCAAATGTTTGGTGTTTTGGAATGCGAAAACGACAAGGGAAAGATCATAATCTTGCGTGCTTTCTCCTGCCAATACAACGCCATGTGGAATGTCGATGGCTGGGCACCACCATTGTTCGATGTAGAAGTCTACCAGGAGATCATGATTCCAGGGGACCGGAAGATCAAAGAGCTGGGGCGCAAAATGTCTGCCTTGAAAACCACCGATGAAGATTTTCGACTTCTCAAGCAACAACGGAAACAACTCTCTCGGTCGATCATGAAGGAGCTTCATCATCTCTATCAATTACAGAATTTTCGTGGTGAGATTATGCCTCTGACGGAGTTCTTCCAATCCACCAATGGCCCACCCACTGGAGCTGGTGATTGCTGTGCGCCAAAACTATTGAATCAGGCAGCCCGAAGTAACCTGCGCCCTCTGAGCATTGCAGAATTCTATTGGGGGAAAACAAATCGATCAGGAACACGCAAGCATGGATGTTTCTATTCCAGCTGTGTCGACAAGTGCTTGCCCATCCTTGGCTTTATGCTATGCGGGGCCGGGAAATGAATGATTTGATAATTGTCCATCAGGAAGAGACGTATGTCGTTGTCAACAAACCCAGTGGTTTACTCTCGGTTCCGGGGCGGGGGCCGGATATGCAGGACTGTGTCGTCAATCGTCTGAAGTTAATGTTCCCCCATTGTATTGACCAACCATCGGTCCATCGTCTGGATATGGATACGTCCGGACTCCTGGTTTTGGCATTGACCAAAGAGGCTCAGCGCAATCTCACAATTCAGTTTCAAGAGCGTCGGGTTGAAAAAACCTATATCGCCATTCTTGATGGAGTTATTGACAAGAATGATGGTGAGATTGAATTGGCTTTTCGTCTTGATCCCGACAATCGCCCCTATCAAGTCTTTGATCCCGTGCAGGGAAAAATCGGGACAACCAGATGGCGCAAGCTGGGTGTTGAAGGTGGCTGCACTCGCATTGAGTTCACTCCGTTAACCGGGCGCACCCACCAGCTGCGACTTCACGCCTCCCACGAGCTGGGATTGGGCATTCCCATCGTTGGCGACCGCTTGTACGGTTCGGGCACAGCCCCTGGTCAGCTGAAACTTCATGCCACATTTCTTGCTTTTGACCATCCCGAATCTGGCGATCGACTGAGCTTTCAGATCCAGCCTTTATTTTGATGATTCAGGGCTCCGGTAGATAAGGGAATTGATGTTCATCCCAGCACCGACGGATGTCATCACCTGCACCTCTCCCTTGTTGAGTTGGTGATTCTCGAGCTTTCCTTTATGCAGCAGATCCAGCATGGTCGGGATGGTCGCCACCGAGGTATTGCCGAGCCAGGAGATGGTCATCGGCATGATGGAAGTGGGCACTTCCTTGACACCGTACAACCGCCCCAGGCGCTTCAGGATTGCCTCGTCCATTTTTGCATTGGCCTGATGAATGAGAACCTTGTCCACGTCTTCGAAACTCAACCCGGCCTTGTCGAGGCTCTCTTTGACCACCTTGGGAACGGTTCGCAGGGCATACTCGAAAACGCTGTGTCCGTTCATCTTCAAGTATATTTCATTGCCTTCGTGTTTGGGATGGTAGGATTGGCCCATCCACAGCAGGAATGCGGATTCAATGGTGTCGGTCCGGGCGGCGTGGGACAGGATACCCACGGGCTCTTCGCTTTCGACGGCCTCAAGTATTGTGGCGCCGGCTCCATCAGAATAAATCATGCTGTCACGATCGTGGGGGTCCGAGATCCGGGACAGGGTCTCGACTCCGATGACCATAACTCGTCGGCAATCTCCCGATTTCAGGTAATAATTGGCTTGAATCATTCCCTGCACCCAACCGGGGCACCCGAAAGCAAGGTCGTAGGCTACGGTGTGCGGGTTCCGAATGCCCAGCTTGTGCTTGACCCGCGTGGCCAGGCTGGGGACAAAATCGGACCGGCGGTTCTCAGCCTGGACATCGCCAAAATTGTGGGCCACGATGATGTAATCAAGTTCTTCCCTATCGATTCCCGAAGACTCCAGGGCATCTTCAGCAGCCAGATAGGCGATGTCGGATGAAACCTGATTATCCGGCACATACCTGCGCTCAGTGATCCCGGTGATTCTTTCGAAGGCCGCGATCACTTCCTCATTGGTTTTGTCATAATTATTTCCGGCTTGATCGCGGAAGTCATTAGTAAGGAAGTTGTCGTTGGGAACAACTACATCGGGGATACAGCTACCAGTGCCGACGATGATGGCATGGAGTCTATTGTTCAAAAGGCGAACCTCCTGGAGGGCGGGAGCCTCCGCATATTAATCCATTTATCACGCTGTTACGTTTTCAACGAAGCGAATTTTCCGAATAGTCGCAAACAATCCGACTATTTCCAAGCTAATAAACCGAGTGGAAAGAAGAGATCATACGGATAATCAACTCTCAATTGGGTGTGGTTGGTTGACGGTTGACCTGCAGTGGGGTAGGATGCAGCCGCTACATAACACCGCTGACGCTGCACAAGGTTTCCGGAGGGAGGTGAGCCTTTGTGATCGGTCAGACGATCTCCCGCTACCGTATATTGGCCAAACTCGGTGAAGGTACCATGGGTGAGGTCTACAAGGCGGAGCACATCCAGCTGCACCACCTGGTGGCTATCAAGATTCTAAAAACCACTCTGTTACATAGCGAGCAAGTGCTGGTGCGGTTTCGACGTGAGGCCGAGATAGCAGCCGGACTCGACAATCCAAGTCTCTGCAACGTTATCGATTATGGTGAGCACGACAACCGTGTTTATCTTGTCATGCGCTTCTGCGAGGGGTTCGACCTCAAGCAGATGCTCGCCAACGGCCCATTGCCTTCCATTCAAGCTGTTTTATATGCGATCCAGATTGCCGAGGGCCTCGAGGCAGCGCATCGGCTAGGGATCGTGCACCGCGATCTGAAGCCCAGCAACATCGTGGTCGGGGGTTCTGATTCATGCGAGGCCAATGCTGATGTGAACGGTTCGGCCGCCACATTACCACTTCCAGGCCGACAATCCCATGGATCCACCGGTGATGGTTTCGGCCAGGCCCGCATCGTGGACTTCGGGTTGGCGCTTCTGCCGGATATGTCACGGGTCACCGGCACAGGTGGTCTGGTAGGCACGCCGGCATACATGGCTCCCGAACAAGTGCGTGGTGAGCAGGTCGAACACCCTGCCGATCTTTGGGCCCTCGGCACAATCATCTACGAGATGGTTTCCGGTCGCCCAGCCTTCCAGGGCGACTCCACCGTGGCTGTCCTCGACGCAGTCAGGCGCGCGGACCTGCCTGGGTTGTCCAGCGTATGTCCAGCGGTGCCCACCAAACTCTCCTGGATAGTGGCCAAGGCCCTGCGCAAACAGCCACACCATCGCTATCAGGACGCTACTGAGATGTTGGTTGATTTGCGCAACCTGTATGATGACTTGCGTCGGGGGAGCGCAACCAGCCGCCCAACCTGGATTGTGGACAACTTGAGATGGTTGCGTTGGGTGGGCGTGGGCCTGGGGGCCATCGTGACTCTGATGGTCGGGTTGTGGCTCTTGCAGTCAGATGCCCACAACCGTGATCCATTACCCACGGGAAGACCTTCACCTGTTACCAGCGGAGAAGCCGGGGAAGGCGATCCCGATCTATCACCCGATGGTGGACGCATTGCTTATGCAGCCAATCCTCAGGGACAATTTGAAATTTTCGTGGTTGCGGCTACCGGCGGTCGTCCCTTGCGGGTCACCGACAACGATGCCAATGATCGGTCGCCGGTCTGGTTTCCAGGCGGGGAGGATCTCGCTTTCACCTCGGACCGCCTCGGAAAAACAGGAATCTGGAAGATTGGACAGTATGGTGGTGGGGCTACTCTTTTGCTGGAAAATGCCTGCGACCCAGCCATTTCTCCGGATGGTTCGACGCTGGCTTTTGCACACTGCAAGGCTGGCGAAGATGGGCGTATCGGAGTGGTTTCACTGGGTGATCCGACCACTCTGCGCATGCTTACTCGCGGGCCCGACCACGGTCTTTGGGGCCATCGAGAGCCAGCTTGGTCTCATGACGGAAGTAGGCTCTGCTACAGCGCCAAGAACAACCTCTGGTTAGTCGATATGGCCACGGGCAATATTCAACAATTGACCCATGATGGGCGAGATGACCGGACACCGGCGTGGTCGCCGAACGATACCCATGTCTACTTCGAATCCCTGCGCGGGAATATTTGGGCACTGTGGCGGGTTCGTGTTGACGATGGGCAAATCGTGCGCATGACCATGGGCGGTGGCGCCGAACGCCATCCCAGCGTTTCCAGTTCCGGTCAACGGATGGCCTTCAACGCCATTTTTTCCTACGACCAGGATCTTCTGATTATCGACCGTTCGACGGGGCACGAGAATCGCCTGTTGGGTCAACACAAGGATATTTTCCCATCTCTCTCTCCGGACGGTTCCTTGCTTGCCTTCGTATCCGACCGTTGGGGCGATCGCACCGAAGTTTGGCTCCAGGACCTCGCTTCAGGTGAACCACGAGGGCCAGCACGCCGGCTGACGGAGCAGGTGGGTCACGCTTCCCAACCGGCGCTTTCACCGGACAGCCGCTGGGTGGCATACTACCGCTTCAAGGGTGCCAACCGGGACCTCTGGGTGGTTTCAACCGTGGGCGGGCAGCCGCAACGCCTCACCACGCACACGGCATCCGACTGCCAGCCAGCCTGGTCACCCGACGGCAGCCACCTTGCTTTTGCCTCTAACCGCGAGGGTGTTTTCGGAGTGTGGGTCATGCCTATCGCGGATGGTTATCGCACCGGAGATCCAGTGCTGCTTACACCACCAGGACTCTCGGCGCTGCGGCCCATCTGGTCACCCGACGGCACTCGCATTGCCTTCTGTGCCGAGGGCGAAGTCTGGTTGATGAACACCGATGGCAAGACACCACCTCAGCAACTCACTAGCGGCGCCCAGGCTGATCGCTTGCGCTGGGAAACTGAGGCCAACCGCATCTGGATCAGCGGATTGTGGGGCGAAGGACGCTACTCGTTGCGCACCGCGTCACCGGATGACAACCTGCCGCTGGTCTTTGAAACCCAATTCTATCCGGACAACTCAGACCAGGACATTTTCTTTGATGTATCAGGTGACGGCGGCGTTTTGGTTCTTACCGAGCAAAATCCGCAATCGCGCATCTGGCTGCTCGAAGCCACGGAAGGCGCATTCTAAACCCAAAATTGAGGAGGACCATCATGGATGGAACCAAAATTTCAGGAGAATATGTAGAAGCGTGTCTGGAAATCGCCGCCAAATTTTTGAAGGAGGTGATGGAAGACCTCCAGCCGGAACAAAAGGCTAGAACCACCAGTTCAAACGACGATGATGATGACGATGACGACGACGACGTGCCCCGTGATGCCAATGTGAGCGTATCGGGTGATCATTGCGATCCAAAACCCAGGATTGTCCGTCGACCTCCTGACGATCCAAAAGGCGGCGATTGCTACAATGAATTCGAATTCATGGCCCTTGATCCTGGGCCAAGCCCATACGATCGTCTCGAATACGTCGCAAAGCTTTTAGAATTAAGCAAGGTGGCGATTGGGTCCCTGCCTCGGGGTTTCGAATTGAAAATCAAGCAATTGTGATTCAACGAAAACGTTCCGGGCCAAGGCGCAAAGAGCCGGCCCTGCGTTCAATGAAGCTCACCCTTACCGAGGCTTGTAACCTGGCCTGCCCGTACTGTTACCAGCGGACCCGCGGTGCCCAAAGTATGAGCCTCGACACCCTGATTCGGTCTCTGACATTGGCCCGCCATCTGGGTCGGGGTGAAGTGAACGTGGTGCTAAGTGGTGGAGAACCACTGCTCGCTCCTGATCTGGTGGCGGCCGTTCTCGACGCGGCGGTTGCCAGTGAGATAGCCGGTCCGCGACTGAATGTCCGGCTGATCACAAACGGTATGTTGCTAGGGTCCTCGTTGCTTGATCATTTTGTGGATGCCAACATTGCTGTGCAGGTGAGTTGCGATGGTGTGGCAGCCGCCCAGGATGTCAGGGCACCGGGATCATGGTCCGATCTGGATGGTCTTTTGGCCACTGTCAACAAGAGGCATCCTCGTTTCTGGCGCCGACGCTTTTCCGTGGCGATGACCGTCAGCCCAGACAATGTTGGGCACTTTGCTGATTCAGTCGCCTGGGCGTTTTCCCACGATGTTTACAAGCTGGAAATTGGGCTGACTTGTGGCCTGGCGGCCGATTGGGGTGAGCAAGCCTGCCAGGTGCTGTCCGATCAGATGGAGCGCGTTCTGAAACTCAGTTTGCGGCACCTGGATCGAACCGAGCGAGTTCCGGTTTCTTATCTGCGACCAACTTCTGCTTCCCCAGGTGTTCGTACCGAGGCCTGCGGTGCCGCCGATCCCGCAGCCCTCGCAGTTGACGCTGATGGCAGTGTGCACGGGTGCGGTATGCTCGCGGACGTGGCGAGGTGGCACCCTTCAACTCATGTGGGCCAAGTGGCGGATGCCCTGCGGCTGGGGAATGTGGCTGACCCAGACTTTGAGGCACATTGGCGCCATGTGGCGGTGCAGTCGCCAGTGGCCTTGTTTCCCTTGACGGATCGCACCACCGAGAAAGGTGCTTGCCGCGAATGCTCCCAGCGGAACGATTGTCTGATTTGTCCCGTGGCAGGCCCTGATCCCCATTGGGCCCCCGATGCTCATTGTCTCTTCGCGCGGCTTTCCCTGCAGCACGGCAAGGCGATTCCCCATATTTCACCGGTGGAGACGCTGCTGGTGGAAGCCGGAGCCCCGGCAGGTCTTGGAGCACGGTTGTCGCGCTTGGTCTGGCAGGCACGACAGAAGATTTAGCCATCATGTCTTTCAAGAGTAAAAAGTTCCAGTTTTACGATTGTTCTGCCCTTATGCTATAGTGGCTTTGGTTAGCCTGGCCCTGAAGGCGCCGCGACCGAGGTCCTTTTTTGAGAAGAATCTGGATTTGGTGCGCAAGTTAAGTTGATGAAATCCACAAATATCCCACCAATGAAAAGGACCTCTCATGCGGTACAAGGATCTTCATACTCTGTCAGTAGAAAACCCCAGGTTCTTTTGGCGCCAACGGATGAATCTGATCGACTGGTATGAAGAACCGGAGAAAGTTCTTTACGAGGACGAGGAAGGACTGAGTCGCTGGTTCCGTGGCGGCAAACTGAATACCAGTTACCTGGCCTTGGATTATCACGTGAACAACGGTCGGGGGCGCCAGGTGGCCCTTTATTTCGATTCCGCAGTCACTCACACCAAACGCCGTTACACCTATCGCGAATTGCGTGATGAGGTGGCCCTCTTTGCCGGAGCCCTTCGAGCTCAGGGCGTGGAAAAAGGGGACCGGGTGATCATCTACATGCCGATGATTCCCGAAGCAGTCATCGCCATGTTGGCCTGTGCCCGTCTCGGCGCGGTTCACTCGGTGGTTTTTGGTGGTTTTGCCCCTCACGAGTTGGCTGTTCGTATTGACGACGCCAAACCCAAGTGCCTGATCACCGCCAGTTGCGGAATCGAGTTTAAAAACATCATCGACTACAAACCGCTCGTGGATAAAGCACTGGAAGAAGCTATCCACCCACCAACTTCAGTCATCGTTTTTCCCCGACCCCACGCCAAGGCCAAAATGTTGGCGGGCCGTGATCACGATTGGCACGAGTTGATGCACAGTGCCGAACCAGCCGACCCGGTTCCGGTGGATTCCGCCGATCCCCTTTACATTCTCTACACCAGCGGCACCACCGGCAAACCCAAAGGTGTGATACGAGACAACGGTGGCCACGCCATTGCCTTGAAGTACAGCATGAAAACCGTCTACAACATCAATCCGGGCGAAGTCTTTTGGGCGGCTTCGGATGTGGGCTGGGTCGTTGGCCACTCCTACATAGTCTACGGTCCCTTGATTCATGGCTGCACCACGGTTTTGTATGAAGGCAAGCCGGTGCGCACTCCGGATGCGGGCGCTTTCTGGCGAGTGATTTCCGAATACAAGGTGAGTGCTTTCTTCACTGCCCCAACAGCCTTTCGGGCCATCAGAAAAGAAGATCCGGACGCCCATCTCAAACGCAATTACGACATCAGCAGCTTGCGCACCCTCTATCTGGCGGGCGAGCGCCTGGATCCACCTACTTACGAGTGGCTGACCCAGATTCTGGATGTGCCCATCGTCGACCACTGGTGGCAAACCGAAACAGGATGGCCCATCGTGGCCAATCCCATGGGCCTGGAGCCCCACCGGGTCAAAAGCGGCTCAGCCAGTTTTCCTGTGCCCGGTTTCAAGGTGGAAGTGCTGGATGATGAGGGGCATACCGTTCCGGCAGGAAAAATGGGCAATATCGTGATCAAATTGCCACTTCCCCCCGGCTGCCTGCCGAACCTGTGGCAGGATAGTGACGGTTTCCGGAAGGCCTATCTAAGTCGTTTCGAAGATTATTATGATACCTCCGATGGCGGCTACATTGATGAGGACGGGTATGTGTTCATCATGGGCCGCACCGATGACGTTATCAACGTAGCCGGCCACCGTTTGTCCACCGGTGAGATGGAGGAACTGATTGGTGGACATGAGGCCGTAGCCGAATGCGCGGTTGTGGGCATCGACGATCAACTCAAGGGGCAGTTGCCCATTGGCCTGGTTGTGCTCAAGGATGGTGTGAATGTGGAAAACGAGGTGTTGGAAGCTGAGCTAATTGCCTTGATTCGCAAGGATATAGGAGCGGTTGCGGCTTTCAAGAAGGCCATGGTCGTCAAACGGCTACCCAAGACCCGGTCGGGAAAAATTCTGCGCAAAACCATCCGGCGTTTGGCCGTTGAAGAGCAGATAATTACCCCCCCAACTATCGATGATCCCGCCATCATCATGGAGATACGCACTGCATTGCGTGATCATCGTGTAGGCCAGTACGCCAACACAACCCTCGGGGAATCTGAATCAGACGGGATCTAAAGACCGCTGGTTTTCTTTATGGACTAGTTAAAATGAAAACATTTGTCGAAATACAACTGTTGTGGTAGGGGATAAGAAATGGCAGATGATTCAGAATCCTGAAACACCACAATAATCTGTTATGTAGCCCGAAAATGACCATACCCCAACAAGGAGGCAACAATGAACAAAATGAATGAGTACTGGAAGGCTAATCTACAACTTGTAGGGTTGTGTATAGCCATCTGGTTCATTGTCTCGTTTGGGTTCGGCATTTTGCTTGTCGATACCTTGAACGGTATACGAATAGGTGGCTACAAACTGGGCTTTTGGTTTGCTCAACAGGGCTCCATATACACTTTCGTTGCCTTGATCTTTTTCTATGCCAACCGCATGGGCAAGTTGGACCGCAAGTTCGACGTGCACGAAGACTAGGCTGATCCCCAGGCACTTTAACTTTTGCCCAGGAATGGGATTACTCCAAAAAGGAGAACGAATAAATGGATCTCAGGACACTTACTTTCATTGTAGTCGGCTTAACATTTGTCCTCTACATCTACATTGCCATTCGAGCCAGAGCGGGCACCACCGCTGAATTTTATGTTGCCGGAAAAGGTGTGCATCCTGTTCTGAATGGGATGGCTACGGGTGCCGACTGGATGTCCGCTGCGTCTTTCATCTCCATGGCCGGTCTCATCGCCTTCAAAGGTTATGATGCTTCGGTCTACCTCATGGGTTGGACCGGTGGATATGTCTTGTTGGCGATGTTGCTGGCGCCGTATCTGCGCAAGTACGGCAAATTTACGGTTCCCGAATTCATTGGGGATCGCTTTTACTCCAACAGTGCACGCGGCGTTGCGGTGCTATGTCTGATTGTGGCTTCACTCACCTATGTGATTGGCCAGATGAAAGGTGTTGGCGTTGCCTTCTCTCGCTTCCTTGAAGTTCCTTTCGAAACAGGCGTTTATGTTGGCATGGCCATCGTCTTTATCTACGCGGTGCTCGGGGGCATGAAGGGCATTACCTATACCCAGATCGCTCAGTACTGTGTGCTCATTTTTGCCTACTCCGTGCCTGCGATCTTCATTTCGATGCAACTGACCGGCAACCCCATTCCCCAGCTAGGCTTGGGTGGTAGTCTGGAAAGTGGGGTGGCGTTGCTCGACAAACTTGATCAGATATGTCTGGATCTGGGCTTCTCTGCCTATACAACGCAGAAGGGCTCAACTCTGAACATGTTTCTGCTGACCATGTCATTGATGATTGGTACAGCGGGACTTCCTCATGTTATTGCCCGCTTTTTTACCGTTCCTAAAGTGCGTGATGCCCGCTCATCCGCCGGCTGGGCGCTGGTATTCATTGCCATTTTGTACACCACTGCCCCCGGTGTGGGTGCCATGGCTCGCCTGAATTTGATGCAAACAATTCAAACGGGTGCTGTTGGTGCAGCCGATGGCAACCTGGAATACAGCAAGGCCCCTTCCTGGTTCTCCAACTGGGAAAAAACCGGCTTGCTGAAATTCGAGGACAAAAACGGTGATGGCCGCATCCAGTATTACGGTCCGGGACTGGACGATCAGGCAGCCGGCTTCGGCTGGAAAGGCAACGAGATGGTCAAGGTTGATCGGGATATGATGGTATTGGCCAATCCTGAAATTGCCAGCCTACCCAATTGGGTCATCGCCCTGGTGGCTGCCGGTGGTATTGCTGCCGCCCTATCCACTGCCGCGGGTCTGTTGCTGGCTATTGCCTCATCCATCAGTCATGACCTGCTCAAAGGTATTTTCATGCCCAATATTTCCGAATCCCGGGAATTGTTGGCCAGTCGTATTGCCATGGCTGGAGCAATTGTTGTGGCGGGGTTATTGGGGCTTCATCCGCCCGGCTTTGCGGCCCAAGTCGTGGCATTGGCCTTCGGCTTGGCAGCCTCCTCGATTTTCCCGGCGCTCATGATGGGTATTTTCAACCGCAGCATGAACAAGGCCGGTGCCATTAGCGGCATGCTTGCCGGTTTGTTGAGCACTCTTATCTACATCTTCTGGTTCAAGGGCTGGTTCTTTGTGCAAGGAACGGCAATGGCTCCGGATGATCCTGCCCACTGGCTCCTGGGTATCAGCCCGGGATCTTTCGGTGCAATTGGTGCTTTGATCAACTTTATTGTTGCCTATGTGGTCTCGAAGATGACACCCCCGCCACCCCAGGAAATCCAGGAAATGGTGGACCATATTCGAGTTCCCTCGGGTTCAGGTGGTCCGGTTGCCGATCACTAAAAGCAGTCGTTTTTAATTAACCCAGGTGCGCCTTTTCGGAGGCGCACCTTTTTCTTACGACCCGGTCCACTGGCCAATCTAACCCAACAAATTTGTCTGAAAACGATGAGCTACCTTTTCCTGCAACTCCCGAACCACCCCAAAAGCTTCCTTCAGGTGTCGGCGTTCCAGGGATGAAAGACGATTCAGGCTAACCCGGTTGTCCGGCAGACCCTGTGTCTTTAAAACCCCCAGTTGTTCGCGCAAGCGAAGTTGAAGTAGAAAACGGTAGGTCTCCGTCACGGTCTGGCCCAGATCCTTGCTGATCAGCCCAGTGTCCATGGCTGTTTCGAAGCGTTGGCGGGTGGGACGAAAACGAGCACCGGCTTTGAGCCCATATACTCGTCCGGCAGCAACGATGGGGGCTATGCCACCTGTTTTCAGATCAACTTTGCCTTCGTCGGACTGGATGCGTCGAAAAAGATTCAGAGGCGGCCTGAATCTCATGGCCTCGCGGGCCAAATGAGCCATGAAGAGTTGGCTGTCCGCAGATTTGAGTATGATTTCTTCCAGTGGAGTCACTGACAAACTTCCAGCCACCGGGCGAAAGTCGAAGAAAATTCCCGCCATCATCAGGCTCTCGGGCGTGGGGCACTGCACCCAACTGGACATGATCTCAACCCACTCGTCCAGTGGTTTGCACCAATTGGCAGCCATGTAGCCCCCAGGGCAGGGTGGAAAGCCGGCGGTCAACAGGTCGGCACCCACGGTTTTGGCCAGTTCAGAAAAATATTCGGCGTTGTTCTGGCCTGCATCCGCATAGACCAGGGCGTTGTCCTGATCGGTGATCAGGGCCTGCTCCATGCGTCCTTCGGAACCAAAAACCAGCCAGGCGTAGGTGCAAGGAGGGGGACCAAGTTTCTTTTCGGCCAGCCGCAACAACCTTCGCACAAGGGTATGGTTGACGCTGGCAAAGATGCGGCCGATTTGGGCCACCTTGAGACCACCGTTGAACAAGCGTTCGACCATGGCCGCGGCGTCATCGCGGTAATGGATCAGAGTGGAGGGGTCTTCCAGATTTTCCAACTGGCGGGTCAGGTACAGTGGGTTGCGGGTTTGGTGGCGCAACAAATCCGTGGCTGATACCAAGCCCACGATTTTTCCATCGGAGGTTATGGGCAGGTGGTGAATGCGCTCTTCCAGCATGTACAACAGGGCGCTGTGCACCGGGGTTTCGGTAGGCAGGGTTTTAAGATGCTGGGTCATCACCTGATGGACTGGTGTGTCCGGTCCCAGGTCATCGGCCAGGACCTTGACCTGAAAATCATGGTCGGTGATGATGCCGGGTGGTTCGCAGGAAACAATGGCCACATCTTCACGAGCCTGGCGCATGGCCCGGGCAGCTTCGGCCACAGAATCATTCGGGTCTACGGTAACGACCATTCGCAAACCGAGATCTTCTACTGGTGTAGTCAGTTCGCCACCCAGACTGGCGTTTCCGCCACTGGCCATCAGTCTCAATCGCTCGCTCAAATCCTTCAGAAAGAAATCCGCAAATTTGGCATTGTTCAGCAACCCGGTGAAAATTTCAGCAGGAAGGCAATGAACCATCAGATCGGTTTCGGCGGTTACGGTGGCGGTGGGACAATCCTGGCTGATGATGGACGGGAAACCAAAGAAGTCGCCCTCATCCAGGATGCGTCCACTCAAGTCATCAGGTGCCAGGCGGGCACTGCCCTCGGCAATCAGGAACAGGCAGGAACTGATGGGCCCGCCATGTCGCAAAATGATTTTGCCCTCGGGAAAGTTCCGGGTTACGAAATTGGCACTGGCCAGCTCCATTTCTTCCTCGGTAAGCAATTCAAAGGGATGCTGCTCACGCATGAAGTCCAGGAGTTTGGCAATCATTGCATTTCCCCTTCGTGGGCATCAGATCCCTGCAGAACCCTTCCCAGCAGGAGGCCACCCAGGAAACCGTAGATCAGGCCGGCAACGCCGCCCACCAGAAGAATTTTAGGCGCTGGGTGCAGGGCGGCAAACACGAGAAAGAGTCCCGTCGCAAGTCCTGCAAAGCCCAGGACAAGTCCGCCCCCAATGGGGTAGTTGATGCGGGTCACACCCCAGCCACCGATGATCCAAATCAGAGCACAGTGGAGCAGGTACTTGCTAAAAAGGTAGGTCAAGGTTACTTCATCGCCGATCTGGGCTTGATACATAACCAGAGGCAGGACACTCAAACACAGGCTCATGCCGGCAAAGGCGCTGAGCACGGCTCCAAGGAGTAAACGTAATTTTGGATTTTTTATCATACCGATCCCAGGGTTGAAGCCATTGCCATCGACTCTGGTACTTTAGCACCAGTGGGTTCCGCTGCAAAGCAACCAAACTGTTGTTCCAAGAAAATCCCATCAGTTGTATGATCAGCTTCAGCCTTGGATTGAACTGAACCTGAAAATCAAGAAACGTCAGGATTGTCATGCCCCGCAGCGCACACCGCGTCATCACCTTCAACCTGTTGTGGGCTGGAATCCTGGTGGTGGTCGGTGCGGTGCTCATTCTGTTCGGGCGGTCGCCCGGTCAACCGGCCAACGATACCATTCGCTGGTTATCCATTGGATGCTGGCTGGTGGCTGTTGTGATGATCATTCGTTCGGTTTTTATGGCTCGGGAGTTGGGAAAGGGATTGGCCTGGATTAGGACTTCGGTGCTTAATTTGGTTGCCGACCGCCATGCCTTGATTGCCATTCCGGAAAAAGATTTTCCTGCTCCAGAAGTTACCAATCTTTTGCAGTCTCTTGAACGTTACCAGGATCAGATCACCCGCGAAAGACAGGGGCCCGATCGGCGTCTTGTAACGGTGCTTGCAGCCTTGACCTGTGGTGTCGTAATGGTTACGGAAAAAGGCCAAGTCAGTTTGATAAACAATCCGGCCCAAGATTTTTTAGGTGCTGAAAGAGCCAGGGTTGGTACTTCTATCTTTGCCTCCATGAGCCGCGGGTCGGTGGTCAGTGCCATGGAGAAAGCCAATCGGGCCGACCGTCCACTGGAGGCGCTTTTTGAACGCCTGGACGGTGTCCAGTTGCAGGGGCGGGTTTCAGTTTTGCCTGAAAAAGAAGGCGCTATCATCCTTTTTCCCCCACTGGAACTGGACCGCAACCGACCAGGAGTGGATTTCGATTTGACCCTGCACGATATTCCTCCGGCCACCAGTCCTTTGGACCTGTCTATTCCCCTTGATGAGTTGCCCTTGTTGATTCTGGATACGGAAACCACCGGCCTTGACGCCAAGACCGATCGAATCGTCAGTTTCGGCGCGGTTTGCGCCCATGGCACCAGGCTTTTTGCCGGGCACATGATTGACGATCTTGTTAACCCCGGTGTCCCGATTCCTGCTTCCAGCATCGCCATCCACAGCATCACCGATGACATGGTCAAGGATGCTCGTCCCTGGCCTGAGTTATTCGCCGAGTTCGAAGCCCTGGCTCGCAACCGGGTCATTGTCGGGCATGGAGTCCCTTTCGATTTGACGGTGATGAGATCCGAATGTGAACGGCATGATCAACCCTGGCAAGACCTGGTCTTTATCGATACTCAACGCCTGGCTTCACTTTTGAACCCAACCTTGAGCAACTTCGGCCTGGAAAATTTGGTGGACCTGTACCATATCGATTTGCATGGTCGGCATACGGCCCTGGGTGACGCTCTGGTTTGTGCCGAATTGTTCTTTCGGATGGTGCCTCGGTTGCAAATGCAGGGTTTTGGAACCCTGGGCCAGTTGCTGCGCTTCCATTGCCTGGATGCCGTTGACGTTATTGCCAAGCAAAAGCAAGCCGGCTGGATCACTGACCAACCGGCCTACTTGCACAAGCAATCCTTTGACGATTGAAAGAATTGATGTGGCTCTTTTACAACAATAAATCCTTGGCCCATTCTTTGCCTTAGCTGGACATTGTATTACCAATAAAAATACCCCAAATGACATATTTCTTCAGGAACTATTTGCTCCATCCATCCTTAGAAAACCTGGCAGTCTGTTTTCAATAACAAGGGGGAGATCATTGTTATTCCACTCCAAAAAAACTGAATTGACTCTGTTCAAGCCTTCAAAGGTTAGATTTTGGCTCTCCTGGAATTTTGTTTTTCTGGCAACATTATGTGTTTTCTGTTGGACAGAATTCCAGAGCCAAGCATATGCCCTAGAATGGCAAGGCAAAGTGGAAATCATTGATTCGGTGTTGCACGTTTTCAATCCGTCAGATCCTCAAAATGAGCCAAAACACCTCTTTCCCCAGGAGTTGTGGCGTCTCGATGGCAATTCTGAGGAAACGGTTTTTGGCATTATTACCAGTGCTGACGTCGATACGGCCGGCAATGTCTACTTGTTCGATTATCAACTAAAGGAAGTTGATATTGTCGATTTGAATGGTGAAATCACCGGTCGTATCGGCAGAGAAGGGCAGGGGCCGGGAGAATACCGGTGGCCTGGAGGACTGTTTGTTGATTCGAGAGGTCAGGTTGGCGTTGTGCAAATTTCACCTGGGAAAATTGTGATGCTCAGTCAATCGGGTGTGCCTTTGGGTGATCTTGTTCTGCCGGATTTTGGCATACCAGGTCTGCAGAAAATCCGAAATGCCAAGGCGTCTGCAAACCGGGTTTTCATGACCCAGTTGTCCCGTACCAGTACCGAATCCGGTGTTCGGGAAACCTACAATACTCTTGCCTCTCTGGGAGAGAATGAATTCGAGTACATTGCATACGAAGTGAAAAACCACACCAGGGCTTTGAATGATGCTCATTACACGGAACAGAGCAGGAAGAGGAGCCAACCCTGGGTTTGGACGGTGGGTTGTGAAGGACGTGTGTATACCAACAGTGAATTCAGCTCCTACCAAATCAATGTCTATGATGTTGAAGGGGAACCTCTTCATATCATCCATCGGGAATATGAATCTTTGCTCCGTCCGGATTGGCATTTCAAGGAGTTGCTGGATTATTATGATGAACAAATGGCAGGCAAAACCCTGCGTGGAATTCCGATGACATTTGAAGTCAGCCGAACGGATCCTGACATTGGAGAAATGTATGCCCGTCAGGATGGATCGTTATGGGTTTTATCTAGCAGGGGAAGCTTCGATAAACCCAAAGACGTCTTGGGGATTTTCGATGTTTTTGATGCCGAGGGATACTTTGATCATCAAGTCTTTGTGCACGGTGAAGGTGATTACTTTACAGATGCTTTTTACATAGCACAGGGGCTGTTGGTGGTGATACGCAATATTTCGGTGGACATGTCCAAAGAGTGGGATGAAAAGGATCGGAAATATGAAGTAATTTGTTATCGGCTCTAAGGAGGGTTAGCCAGATTCCGTACCTAAAAAACTATTGCCAAACAATCCCTAACCTATTGCCTAATCTTGTCTCGATACTGTAGATTCAACCTGTTGAATCAGTTTTTTTCTCATTGGGGGACCAATCAATGCGTCATATTTACCAATCAAGATGCCAGTTTCTTCTGGCTCTATCCCTCTTCCTCATTTTTGTTCAAGCAGCCCAGGCTGATGGCTTGGTAGCTGGCGTTTTCGATTTCGAATCCGGCCTGGGTCAGGCTCCTGATCAATGGGGTGGAGGGCCGGTCGCTACCCTTTCTGCCGATTCCGTAGTAGTCCATACAGGCAAATTATCAGGCCGCATTGAGCGTCTGGATGACAGTGAAGGCCAATTCTCGGCCCTGAGGTTCAGTTTGCCTTCTGACCGGGAAGGCGAATTCATTGAGCTGCGCGGCTGGTTGAAAAGTGAAGATGTCGAAAACTATTTCGGCATGTGGTTCCGCCAGGACAGCAAAGGGGGCATTGTTGGTTTCGACAACATGCAGCAGCATAAATTGAAAGGCACAACCGACTGGACCGAATACCGCATCACCCTTCCCCTCGCAACTGCAGCCCATAATCTGATTGTCGGATCCCTGATGTCCGGCACTGGCACCCTATGGGCCGATGACTTTTCGCTTTGGATTGATGGTCGGCCCTTCGATGAAGCACCGATAATTGTGCGTGAACCTACGGTGTTGGACACCGACACGGAATTTGATACCGGATCCGGCATCGAAATTTCCGAATTGTCCGAAACCCAGATCGATAATTTGTATCTTCTCGGCCGGGTTTGGGGATTCTTCAAGTACCACCACCCTGCTGTGACAGCTGGAAAACAGCAGTGGGATTTCGAGTTGTTCAGGGTTTTGCCTCGCATATTGGCGGCCGCTGATCGGGACGAAGCGCTCACGGAAATGATCTCCTGGATCGACGCGCTAGGACAGATAGAGCCATGCGATCCATGTGCGGAAGCAGCCATCGACCCGGCCCAGGGTTCAAACACTGACTGGCTGAGTGACACCGCCCTTCTCGGTGAAGAGTTGTCCGCCCGGCTGATGGCTGTGCACACGAATCGTCCTGCAACGGGTGAACAATTCTGGGTCGATAAGTATCCTGGGATAGGTAACCCTGACTTCAGCAGAGAGTTGAGTTACGACAAACTTGGTGATGTCGACGCTGGCTTTCGTTTGCTGGCTTTGTATCGCTTTTGGAACATCATCGAGTACTGGTGTCCCAACCGGGACATCATTGGTGAGAGCTGGCCTGGTGTGCTGCGCGAATTTGTTCCTCAGGTAGCTCTGGCTTCCGATTTGGAACAATACAAGCTGGTGATGTTGATGGTGGTGGCCCGTCTCAATGATACCCACACTCAATTGTATGGAGCCTATGACAAGCGCCCACCCGGAATGGTTGCCATGGTGCCGGTGGATGTGCGTTGGGTTGAAAATCGGCCGGTAGTTTCAGGCTGGGCCAACGAGCCTGAAGGCCCTGATACCAAGCTGCAAATTGGCGATATTATTTTGGCTGTAGACGGACGATCGGCGGACGAACTGATGGATGAGTGGGCTCCATATTATTCCGCCTCCAACGAACCCCAGCGCCGGAAGAATCTGGCGGCTGCCCTGGTTCAGGGACCCCTTGGTTTGTGCGAGCTTCGGGTTTTGCGAGGGGGTGAGGAAATAGAGCTTTCGGTGGAACGAATGGATTACCGCAAGATCAACCACAAACGGCACAGGTGGCACACTCTGCAGGGTGAAGCATACAGAATTCTGCCGTCCGGTGTGGCCTATATGGCCCTGGAGACCATCAAAAGAGATTCAGTTACGACCTGGATCGAACACGCCATCAAGCATGATGTCAAAGGGTTGATCCTTGATTGTCGATCCTACCCCAGCGATTTCCCCATCTTCCAGCTGGGAAATCATCTGGTGGCGGAGCCTACTCCCTTTGTAACTTTCACCATTGCTGACAAGTCCAACCCGGGCACTTTTACCTGGCTAGACTACCTCAAGTTGACTCCTGCAAAGCCCCATTTTGACCGTCCGCTGGTGATCCTGGTGGATGAAATTAGCATGAGCAGTGCCGAATACCACGCACTGGCTTTTCGGGCTGCGCCGCAGGCCATAGTCATGGGCAGCACAACCTCGGGTGCCGATGGGAATATCTCTCGCTTTTCGTTGCCCGGAAACTTGAACACAGTCATCAGTGGTATTGGGATCTTTGATGCGAACCATGGTCCTACCCAACGTGTGGGCATCATACCGGATGTGGTGGTGAAGCCAACGATTGCAGGCATCCGTGCGGGACAGGATGAGGTTCTGGAGGCCGCTGTGGAATCCATTTTGAAAAGGACCCAGGACGAGTAGTTCTTAACCCCAACCCGATTTCCAATTCACTTCAGAAGCATTAACCTTCGGCTCTCTGCGTATTTCCCTGCGTCCAATCGATAGATGTATGTTCCTGAGGGGACGGTTTGTCCGTTGTCGTTTTGCCCTCGCCAAGTGAACTCGTGCCTTTCAGCCGATTGGTCTTCTGCATTGACGAGAGTTCGAACCAAACGCCCAGCCAAGTCGAAAATCCTCAAAGTAGTGGGCGCTGATTCGCTCAGTCGGTAGGAAATGGTGGTCGACGGGTTGAATGGATTGGGATGGTTGCCGAGGAAGGTTACCAATGATCTGTCTGCCTCCGGCACGGCGGCTGGATTGTTTCCAACTTCCAACGGGAAATCATTCATGGCGCTTGTGGTCCATTTGTGAGTCAGGAGTTCGGAATAGAAGAGGGAATTTGCGCCAAATTTCAGGCTGTAGGCCTCGTAGCCCAGCATATTGAGATAAGACACTATCTGGATAGAAAACTGGCCTGTCCAACCATAGACCACGATCAGTTGGTCGGTGGGGATGTTGTTCAGCATCTGGTCCATGCCCATGCTCGCGTAGGGAGTGAATTGAAACGCCCCAGGGATGTGTCCGGGAACGCCGCCGGTGCCTTCACCCAGGTAATCCGCCTCACCGAAATAATTGATGATGAAATAGTCTTCCAAATGGTCTGCGATCTGGGCGTAGCTTACTCCTTTGAATCCGGCTGCCAAGGTCGCGGCGACCCGTTGGGCCACAATGGTTTCCGGGTCACCTTCAAGGTTGGGAAAATCATGCTCGATCAAGTTACCGTTCTGGTTTTCAGTCTCCGGGTTGGCCAGGTCGTCGCTGCAGTTGTAAGTCCAAACATCCAGGGCGGTATTCCAGGCGCTCATTCCGAACAGAAGATTTTTCACATCGTTGTAACCCAGAAGCTCCATGGCCATCTTGGCTTGGCTTGAAACTTGACCTGTATAGCCGGCAACCACGTAGGGTTTGTCTGATGGGATGGTGCTGGTCAGATCATCGATGAGGGTTCCCAGAGAACTGTGGAAGGCTCCTGGGATGTGTCCTTCCAGGTAGTTGTTTTCGCTGCGGAGATCGATGACGGTGTAAAGTTCCAGGTTGTCATTCAGGACAACAGCGGGAATATGACCTGGACAGTCGGCACTGTTGTTAATGTAGTCAGCTCCACTGGCGGCCATGATCTGGAAAGCTTCCGTAGGATCCCCAACCTCCAACGGGAAATCATTCATGGCGGCTGGGCTCCATTTGTGCGCGGTAAGTGAGGAATAGAACAGAGCATTGGCACCAAACTTCAGGCTGTAGGCTTCGTAGCCCAGCATATTCAGATAGGAGACTACCTGAATAGAATGATGCCCTGTCCAATCGTAGACCACCACCGGTTGGTCGGTAGGGATGTTGTTCAGCATCTGGTCCATGCCCATGCTGGCGTAGGGAGTGAATTGGAAGGCCCCCGGGATGTGTCCGGGAACGCCGGCGTTGCCCATGCCCTCGTAATCTGCCTCGCCGAAATAATTGATGATGAAGTAGTCGTCCAAATTGTCCTCAATATCGAGGTAATTCACTCCTTTGAATCCAGCCGCCAGGGTGGCTGCGACCCGTTGGGTCACAATGGTCCCCGGATCACCTTCGAGGTTGGGGAACTCATGCTCAATCAAGTTGCCGTTCTGGTTTACGGTTTCGGGATTTGACAGGTCGTCGCTGCAGTTGGCTGTCCACACATCCAGAGACGTGTTCCAGGCGCTCATACCGTACAAAAGGCAATATGCATCGTTGTAACCCAGAAGCTCCATGGCCATCTTTGCCTGACTCGAAGTCTGACCGGAATAGTCGGTAACAACATAGGGTTTGTCTGATGGGATAGTGTTGGCAAGGTCATCGATGAGGGTTCCCAAAGAACTGTGCAATGCCCCCGGGATATGACCAGCCAAATAGTCGTCCCTACTTCGGATGTCAATGACGGTGAAATAGACCAGGCTATCAATAAGGTAGCCGGCGTTTATGACCCCTGGGCAATCCCCGGAGTCGTTTAGATAGGCGATTCCAGCATTGGCCATAACCTGAAAAGCTTCAGTGGGGTCTCGATCAGCAGCCTTTGATTGCATCGGCAGGAAAAAAATGAACAAACCGAGGCCGAGGGCCACCAATTTCCAACTACAAGACAGCATAATAAACTCCTCCATCCCAAGGGTAGTGTGAAGTCATTTTATCATGTTTGATAGAGTGAAGTCAATTTTCTGATTTCCAACTGTCCAACTAATTGAATTTGATCACCTGAATCCAGGCCTTATCTTTTGTGAAAACAAACGGGCATCAATTCAGGGAGCTTACCAATCAACACCATCATCATCCTGGCCATTCTCATTCTGGTTTTTTTGATAGGCCTTGCAGCCATGGCCTACCTTATCCACAAAAGTTTTGGCGCTCCCCGTGTGCTGGAGAGAGGTAACCCTGAAGACTTCAATCTGGATTATCGCCAGGTATGGATTCCAACTGCCAAAGGAAAACGCCTCTTTGCCTGGTTGCTACCAGCCAAGGATAAACCGGCCATTCCTACAGGAACTCTGATCATGATTCACGGCTGGGGGGGCAATGCCCAATTCCTTCTGCCCTTGGCAGAAACCTTTCTGGATTTGGGTTTGAATATCTTGCTGATTGATGCTCGCAATCATGGCCAAAGTGATGATGACGGCCATTCCTCATTACCCAAATTTGCCGCTGATCTCGGTTGTGCCGCAGATTGGCTCAAACTCCAACCGGAGCACCATGGTACCTTGGCGCTGATTGGTCATTCTCTTGGTGGTGGGGCAGTGTTGCTGGCAGCAGCCGAACGGGATGACATCCGCGCAGTGATCAGCCTGGCAACCTTCGCTCATCCCGCCGACATGATGCGGCGATTCATGAAGAAAGCCCGAATTCCCGATTTGCTCGCTCCGGTGGTTTTGTCGTATGTGG
>JAUUYW010000290.1 GCA_030590265.1 Candidatus Krumholzibacteriia bacterium | reverse complement strand
CCGGCGTCGCGAACCATCTGGGCCGAAGCCAGAGCCGTTCCACCAGTGGCCAGCAGATCGTCGACAATGATAACCCTGTCCCCTTGTTTCAAGGCATCAATATGTACTTCCAGGGTGGCTGTACCGTATTCCAGGTCGTAAGTAACCTGACGGGTTTTGGCAGGCAATTTACCGGCTTTGCGAAAAAGCACCAGAGGTTTGTCCTGCTCCACGGCCATGGGACCACCAAAAATGAAACCGCGGCTTTCAATGGCAGCCAGCTTGTCGTATGGGACATCATCAAGCAAAGCAGTCATTTCCTTGAGAGCCAGACGATAAGCAGCGGGGTTCTCCATCACGGGAGTTATGTCTTTAAAAAGGATGCCTGGTTTGGGGAAATCGGGCACGTCTCGGATGACTTTGCGCAGGTCCATGGGATACTCCCTGGTTTAAGGCCGTAGAGGCTTAGGATCGATGGCGATTTCATTTTTTCGCAATTCAATGTGGATATAAGGATCGCTGTCATCGACAACGGGTTGGCCAGTCCGGCCAAGCAATTGTCCGGCGTTGACAGCTTGCCCCTCACCCACCGCCAGCGTTTCAGGATTCAATGGAGAGTAAACAGTGGCGTACGACCCTTCGTGTTGAAGGATCATGACAGTGCCAAATCCATCGAGTTGACCAATGTGTTTGACTACGGCGATGGCAGGTGCATAAACCGGTGATCCAACAGGGCAGGTCCGGTCATCTCCAGTGCGAGACATGAGGATGTTCTTGGCTTTGTATTGCCCAAAAGGTCGCAAAACCCGACCGGCTTTGGGGCAAGGCCGTTTCCAACGGATTTTGGAGGTGTTGGATTTTTTGAAGGGGTGCGGAACAATCAATTTCTGGTCTATGGAAAGCATATCGGAGGTCAGATTGTTGGCCCGTCGCAGATCTTTCAGGGTGATGCCGAATCGTTTGGCAATGAAGGACAGATTGTCACCTGAAACCACTTTGTAGTAGGCATCGGTGCCGGCTTGAGCAGCACTTGTATTGACTGCAATGAGGATGATTGCAGTGTATAAAAAAAGGTTAACCGACGCGGCTAACCGTTTGAAATATTTAGAGTTGGTCGGGGCGGGGAGATTCGAACTCCCGACCTCCTGCTCCCGAAGCAGGCGCGCTAACCGGGCTGCGCTACGCCCCGAACCGTGTCCGATGGCCGTCTTGTTCCGTGGAAGTGCCACTTTGCTCAATGCCAAAGGGAAATAACCCCCTGAGAGACCAATGTGACCACCAATCCGGCGATCAGGATGCCAAGGATGATACATGGCACAGCCATGCGCAAGGGAAGTTTGAACAGGTAAGCGGCCACGCTGCCGGTCCAGGCGCCGGTCATGGGCAACGGTATGGCCACGAACAAGATCAGGCCCAGACTCTCGTATTTGCGGATCACTTCACTGCGGCTGACGGTGCGTTTGAAAAGCCAATTGAAGAAGCGATCGAAGAAACGATATCGTCTGAGGTAGCGCTCGGCTGGGCCAAGGCCCAATAGAATAGGCAGAACCGGGACAAAATTCCCGGCTACTGCCAAGAGGTAAATCAGCACAGGGCTGGTCATGCCCATGGCGTAGCCTGCGGGGATCGCTCCGCGCAATTCAAAAACGGGCAGCATGGCCACCACAAAGACGGCCAACGGAGCCGGCAAAGCATCTATATATTCAAGCAGTTGTTCACGCAAGGTGTTCTCCCTCACTGGGCGCATTATCTTCCGGCCCGGTGGTATCGGAAAGGGATTCGTGTTCGGGTATGCCCTGGTTGGCCAAGGCGGGGTCTTCAATTTTGATACCGTCGAGCAAAGGAACAAAGCGGCAGGAAACACTCTGTTCAACGATGACTTCCTGTCCCTGTCGCTGGTAACGGTAGAGAATTTGATCTTCGCCGGTGGTGACAGGTATCAGCAGATATCCCCCATCCTTGAGCTGAGAAACCAGATGGGGTGGCAAATGAGGCGCACAGGCGGTGACCATGATGGCGTCAAAAGGAGCGTGATCGGCGTACCCCGTGGTGCCGTCATGAGCCAGCACTGTGACGTTGTGCAAACCCAGTTTTTGCAGGGTTTCGCGCGCGCGGTCAGCCAAAGGTGCAATGCGCTCGACGGAAATAATCTTTTGGGCCAAGTGAGCCAGAATAGCCGCTTGATAACCTGATCCGGTGCCCACTTCGAGCACTGTTTCGTGGCCCTTGAGTTCCAGCAATGTCGTCATCAAACCAACGGTGAATGGTTTGCTGATGGTTTGACCGTAACCAATGGGCAGGGCGCTGGGTTGCTGGGCGCGGTGGCTCAGCAGCTTGGGAACAAAGAGATGACGCGGCACCTCCTCCATGGCCTTCAGAACCCTGGGATCGGTGATGCCGGCGCCGGCAATTTGTTCGCGCACCATGCGTCGTCTGGCAACGGAGAATTTGTGCATCAGTCGAAATCCATTTCCATGGACTTCATCTCCTGCTGCAATCCGTAGTGGGTCAGGTCGACCATCAAGGGTGTGAGGCTGACGTAGCCATCTTCACAGGCACAGTAGTCGGTGCCGGCGTCGCGCTGCCACAAGGGACCGGATCCGCCGATCCAGAAGTAGGGCTTGCCGTGGGGATCGACCTGATCGGTGATCACGTTTTGGTAGACCCTGGAGCCCAGGTTGGTCACACGAATGCCTTTGAAGTTCTCCCGAGGACCATCGGGCAGATTGATGTTCATGAGAGTGGCTTTGCGCAGGGGGAACTCCAGGATTTTGGTGAGATGCTCCTCCAGGAAATCGGCTGCACCGCTGAAATCGGTTGGGAGCCATTTGGCCAGGCTGAGGGCGTAGCTGGGCAGGCCAAACATGGTGCCTTCCATGGCCGCGGCAACGGTGCCGGAATAGATGACATCCTCGCCCATGTTGGGGCCGTGGTTGATGCCACTGATGACAATATCCGGCGGGTCTTCCTTGAGAATCTTTTCCATGGCCACCAAAACACTGTCGGTTGGAGTGCCGGTGACGGCATAGCGGTTTTCCCCGGCATCGAGGATGCGCAACGGTGCAGTGAGGGTCAGGGCGTGGCTGGAGGCGCTTTGCTGGTCACTGGGCGCCACCACGGTGACTCTGAAGTCCGGAATGTTACTGAGGGCCTCCTCCAATACGTGAAGGCCGTGGGCTTCGATGCCATCGTCATTGGAGACCAGGATGTGGCGGATTTTGGTCATGGTTTTCCTTCGTGGGACTTTCTGGACCTAGCTAGTCCCTGCTGAACATAAGCATGAAGACGAGGCGGAAAAAACGCCCGGTGTCGACAAAAGGATTGATGGAGCTTTCTTCATCCCCGTAAACGGTGGTGATGGGCGACGAGCCAATGGTGAATCCCTTGCGGGCCAGACGCACCAGAATTTCTGATTCGCTGTCGTAGCGGCTGGTTTTGAGCTTGACCCCACGCAGACATTCGGTGCGGTAGATGCGGTAACCGTTCTGGCTGTCGGGGATATGGCAACCGGCCAGGGAGCTGATAACCCAGCTGGTGAACTGGTTTGTTTTGAGACGAATCCAGGGCATGTTTTCGGTTTGGGCCATGCGAGTGCCAACCACTACGTCGAAGGGGCCTTCTTGGGCAGTGGTCAGGAATCCGGACATTTCCGAAGGCAGGTGTTGGCCGTCGCTGTCCATAGTGAAGACGTAGTCGAGTTTGTTTTCGAGGGCCCAGGCGTAGCCGGTTTTCAGGGCCTGGCCTTTGCCTTGGTTGACTTCATGAGTGATGACTTCGGCGCCGGTTGTTCGGGCCGTTTCGGCGGTGCCGTCGGTGCTACCGTCGTCTACAACCAGGATTCTCATGTCTGGATGCAAGGAGCGGATTTCAGCGATGACATCCGGCAGGAAGCGGGCTGCGTTCAAAGCTGGTAGGATGGCGCCGGTGGTCATGTTGGTCCCTTGGGTTTTTGGGAATTTGGGTTTTGGGAAATACCTGCAGGGGAAGAATAACCCATGTTGGGGTTGTTGGGCAAGGAGGCATGAGGCGTCGGATCAGGTGATTTTCCCCAAAAGCCATTTTTCCAGAACTTCACCCAGCATCTCTTGAGAAAAGAGAGCCACTGCTCGTTTGCGTCCTTCTTCTGCCATGGCCGCGCGCTGTGGCGGATTTTCAAGAAGTGCCCGTGTGCTCTGACCCAGGGTTTGGGCATCTCGGGAGGTAAGAAGGCCCGTTTCCGGATTGACGATGGAACCAACTCCACCACCTTCATACGCTACCACTGGGGTTCCTCCTGCCAGCGCTTCCACATAGATAATGCCAAAATGTTCCAGTTTTTCGGGAGCTGCGATCAACAAGGTTGCTGCATTGATCAGCTTGGCTTTGTCCTCGGATGATACAAAGCCCAGAAACCGTCCCCGTGAGCCAAGTTTTTGGGTCAGTTCCTCTTGAAGGTCTCCTCCGCCGATAAAAATGGTCTCGGCAAGGTCAGCGTACTCTTTTGAAGCCTCAACGACATTTTGAGGTCCTTTGGCAAGAGTCAAGGCTCCAGGACAAATGACATAAGTCTCGGGCAAATCGTACTTGGCAAAAATGCCTTCAATGTTGCTCTTTTCAAATTCCTGAGTGTCTATTCCGCATGGGAGAATTAGGAATCTTTCAAGCGAGAGCGGAATAACGGGTAGTACGAGTTCATCCCGCACGTATTCGGTGGTGACAATGAT
>JAUUYW010000516.1 GCA_030590265.1 Candidatus Krumholzibacteriia bacterium | reverse complement strand
TTGATGCCCCCCACCCGATTGTGATCAATGTGGGCAGTCGCGCAACCCCTTGTTTTTTGGATTGGGATGAAGACGGGCTGAGGGATCTAATCTCGGGGGCGGCCGATGGTCGTATTCATATTTTTTTAAACACCGGCACCAATACCGAACCGTTGTTTGCCGCTGATACGCCCGTCATGGAAAATTCGGAAATCTTGATCGTCCCAGGAAGCCGGAGCAGCCCTGCCATTTACGATTTCAACGATGATGGCAAAAAGGACATCCTTACCGGCAACACCAATGGACAATTACTTTTCTACCCAAATACAGGCACCAATTCGGCTCCGATTTTTTCCGGTTATTTTCCTCTGGAATCCGCTGGAGCCCCAATCGACCTGCCTGGATCTGCCCGGTCTCGACCCAGTGTTTGCGACTGGACTGGAGATGGTCTCCCCGATATTCTGGTTGGTGCGGGTGATGGGTTTGTTCACCTCTACCAATCCCAGGAAATGACCCCAACCTTGGCAACGCCACCGATTTCTGTTTCCTTGGGCTCACCCTGGCCCAACCCGTTCAATCCTCTGGTCAATATCGAATTCAATCTGCACCACCCAGCCGAGATCCAGCTTGACGTTTATGACCTCGTCGGCAGGAGAGTGGCTCAACTCGCCCATGGCGAATTTCCGGCAGGATTCTCCCGGGTAACCTGGAACGGCACCGGTAACCAGCAGAATGCCATGCCTTCTGGAATTTACTTTGTGCGGTTGAAATCCGGGCAAACAGATCTGCGAAAGAAGATTGTGCTGGTGAGATAGCAACACCATCAATGGGAGTTGTGTCTTCTCATGGAAGGCACTCTGGCCCCAATGCAAAAATTTATCAGGGTTTTTGCCCCAGCAACCGGGCAGGCAGAAAAATGATCCCTTTGATCAGGGCAAAAACTCCTGTCACGGCGATCCCCAACAATCGAAACGGCAGGGTCAACAGCCAAACCAATGGATAGAGCAAAATGCCTAAAATGGCCAATGGCCAGCACAGAACGAACAGGATCAACCATATCAAGAACTTCATCATCAGGATTTCCTCCGAAATTAGGACATAGGGTCACTAACTTACCCGAGTGAGAACCCAAATATTCAAATCAAAACAAAAGCCGCCCTTCCAACGCAGAAAGGGCGGCTGGTTGACCATTCTTATTCTGTCACTTCAATAGCAACATTTTGTGTGTCATGGTGGCTCCGTCAGCCTGCAGACGGTAGAAATAGGTACCGCTGGAAACCTGACGCCCACTGCCATCGGTGCCATTCCAAACAACCACATGCTGACCGGCGTTCATGTTTTCCGCCACCAGGGTTTGCACCTTGCGTCCGCGAACATCGAACACTTCCAGAGCAACCTTGGTGCTTCGAGGCAGGTCAAAGCTGATCTTCGTCAAGGGGTTGAAGGGGTTCGGGTAGTTCCCGTTCAAAGCCAGGACCGTAGGCAAGCCACTATCCTCCACTGGCGACAATTCTTCAGGATAGCCCATGTGCAGACACCACTCATTGATGGTGCCCGTATCGTAACCGGCATGGTCGCTGACAGTCAGTGTCCAGTTGCCGAGCATGCTCTGGCCCAGGAAAGCGTCCAGGCTTTCAGCCGGAGTCAGATCATCAGGATAGGTGCCGACGATGTCGTCGCTGCTGCCACCGGATCGATCATGCAACATGATGGTCGTGCCCTGGGGTGAAGTCAGCTTCACTTCCAGGTCGCCGATGTAGGTGTGAGTCAAATCCAGATCCATTTTGATGGACGTGATTTCCCGATCCAGATCCACTTTGATAATAGTGGAAACACCAGTGGAATTGTTGTCGGGAATGGCCAGGTTCGGGCTGTCGCAAACGTCTAGCACATAGACGATAGCCAGGTCAAAGTCGACCCCGGCGAGGTGTTCACCATCGCCCAGAGTGATCTGTGTTTCCGGTGCTGCGTAACCGCTTTTGGTGGCGGTCAGGGTGTAGGTGCCGGAGCCGAGGCCAAGCAGATGGTAAGAACCATCGGTTCCGGTGGTAACGGTAGTTCCCCCGGGGCTGGCTGTAATAACCACGCCGCTGTTGTCGCCGGAACCCTGAAGGTTGGCCACACCTCGAATGCTGCCGTCCGTCAGGATCTCAAAAGTTTCGCTGTACATATTGGCGCCAGAAGCCCGGATGAAGGCAGTGATGAAACCGCCGCTGCTGGGAGTGATCTCCAGGCTCATGGAATCTTCATCCAAAACCGTGCCATCGGGCATGACAGCCACCACTTCGGTAAACTCAGAGTCGGTGGT
>JAUUYW010000449.1 GCA_030590265.1 Candidatus Krumholzibacteriia bacterium | reverse complement strand
GCAGTTCGGCCGTTTGTTTGCTAAACACCTTCACATTTGGCAGATCAAACCCGCTATAGGCTGGACCAAAATCATGAAACCGGACCTTGCCCAGTCCCCGCGCCGGTCCCTGGTTGAACAGGAACTCATCATCCGCGGCCTGGTCCTGGGGCCCAATTTCAGGGAATTCATCAGGATTGAAGAAGTAGTTCGGCATGAACTTCATGATCAGGGCAATGTTGACGTGGACCGTTCCCTCCAACTTGGGCAGCGCCCGGATGTCCCGGGCGGCGATCTCGAAGAAGGTGTCTTTTTCAAACCCCTTGGCGGCAATCACATCCCAGAGCAGGTTGATCACGTTCTCGCCTTCGGTGGTGACCTTCATTTTGACGATGGCGTTGTAGAGCAAATACCGTCGGTCATCTGAAGAGCCCACACGCATGTAGTCGGCGGCACGCAAGGCAAAGAGGCGCATGGCCACCAGGCGTGCGTAGGCGTCTACGAACAGGTTGCGCACATGGGGAAAATCGGTCACGGGATTTCCGTAGAGGATGCGACCGGAGGCATGGTTGATCGATTCGTGGAAAGCATGAGTGGCCATTCCGATGGATGACCAACCCAGGTTGTACTTGCCGATGTTGACGGTGTTCATGGCCGTATCCCAGGCCGCATCACCCCGGGCGATGATGTCGGATTCGGTGACGGGATAGTCGTGCAGCGCGAATTCGGCCACGTAGTTCTGGCTGGCCACAACATTCTTGACCAGCTCGTATTTCTCATGGTTGAAGTCCGCTGCGAAAAAGACGAACTCACCGGTGTCGGCCATTTTTCCGAGGGTGGAAACCAGGGGCGCCTCGTTGCCGTTGCCGATGTAGTATTTGCTTCCGTTGGCCAGCCAGGTGCCGTCATTCTGGGGGGTCAATGTCATCTCGGTGGAGTAGACATCCGCGCCGTGGTCCCGCTCGGACAGACCGAAAGCAAAAACGGCGCCGCCCCGCAAAAGTTTTGCGGCACGCTGCTTCACGCCTTCATTCTTCGACATCCAGACCGGGCCCAGACCCAGGATCGAAACCTGCCAGGTGTACCAGTAGGCAAGGCCGTAGAAGCCGAGGATTTCGTTGAAGCGGGCGATCCGGTGGGTGTCCCAACGCTGGGCGCCGTTGCCGTAGGGTGAGGGGGTGAGCAGTGTGGAGAATATCTTTTCCTTTTTTACGAAAGCCAGGAAATCGGAGTACCAGATTCGCTGTTGGTCGTCTTCCTTGATGCGGGCTTTACCTTTGTCTTCAAAAAACTGGATTGTCTTGCGCATGATCTCGCGCGAGGTCTCATCAAGGTTGCCTGGGTCGAATTCCTGAGGATTGAATAGGAACATGATTTCTCCTTCAGTGAGCAATTTTGTCATGAGATTACGCCAGGCTGTGGACAATTGCCATGAGGAAGTGACGCTCATGTTTCGGTTTTCTCAAGGCGCATGTATCTTAAGCGAGTATCAGCGGCCTGGGATCTGTTTCCGGCCTTTTGAAGTAGACGGTTTTTTTCGAGGAGGAAAAGCTCAACATGTCCGATCTCACCACGGTCGACGACATCACAAAATTCATGGAGCACTTTTACGTTCGGTTGTTGAGCAACCCCATTGCTGCTCCCATTTTTGATGATATTGATATGGAGGCCCACATGCCGCGTGTGGTTTCTTTTTGGGAAGGGATCGCCTTCGGCAGCGGCCAGTATCGCGGTTCGCCGTTTGAGAGACATCTGCCACTCGAATTGACCAGTGAGCTTTTTACCATCTGGTATGAAACATTCTGTTCCTGTCTGGATGACCTTTATGAAGGGGCCATTGCAACGATGCTGAAAGAACGAGCCCGCTCCATTGCGTTTATCTTTGCCCACAAATTGGGGCTGGAGGCGCCGGCGATCTAAAAATTCTAGTGGCAGAATGCCTGAAAACCCCAATAAATCTCCCCGTTGAGAGGAATTCCGCAGGGGTTTTCGATCCTCATCATAAACTTCTGATTGATTGTTATTCCCTAATAATCCCGGTGGTGGCGCAAGCTGACATCTTCTAGTCCCTGGCACCATCCTTGCGGGTATGTTCCACCATTGGTCTCGAACCTGGACGGAATGAACCCGCTCATCACAGGGTTGGCAAACCAAGGGATCCATAAGGAGAAAAATTATGCGAAAGCAAATCACCATCTTAATCTTCATCGTGGCTTTGACTCTCCTACCCGTATTGGTTGTCCAAGCCCAAACTATTGAACTGACAGGTAGTGCCGATTGTGAAGGTTGGAACAGTGCTTCTACCATGACCTTTCCTACCGACGTCTATAATACCGAATTGGATTACAGCGTGGTACTGACTGATCAGGCAGGCGCTGAAGTGACCCGTTTCGACTGGGTCGGCCAGGTTTATCGATATGAAGACCCGGTCATGACTTTAATTCATGGCTATCTCTGGGGCTTGACCCTTGACAGTGTCTACAATGTGAATTTTGTCTTCCACTTCATGGGTGAAGAGGCCGTTTTGAATCTGGAATTAGTGTGTGGAGAAGAGGGAAACGAACCTGAACCAGGTGAAGAACCTTGCCCTCAGCCCCCTGGCTTCTGGAAGAACAATTCCGATTTGTGGCCTGTGGAAACCTTGACCCTCGGTGGCATTGAAATGGATAAAGGCCAACTGATTTCCATCATGAGGAGACCGGTTCGAGGAAATGGCAGTCTGTTGATGGCTCTTGAATTGATCGCCGCCAAATTGAATGTTGCCAATGGGTGTGACGACTCCATCAACTCCGTCATTGAGGACGCTGATTCCTTTCTGATCATGCATCCCCTGGCTGAAAACGCCTGGCGCAACAGAGTGCCGGCATCCCGAGATTTGCGTCATGCTTTGTCAGCCTACAACAAGGCCGAGTGCACGGAAATGGGTTTAGTTG
>JAUUYW010000071.1 GCA_030590265.1 Candidatus Krumholzibacteriia bacterium | reverse complement strand
TACCTGATGTTGAAATCAACATATCATATATTGTGCGATGGTGGTGAGCTTTTTTCAGGGAGCGCAACCGCGATTGTTTACTCAGTCACCAACAATTTCATGTAATCCTGCAAGTTAGTGATCCCATCAAAGCCCCAGGTCGTATCAATGATCTCATCCTGCCGAGCGGTGCTGATCACCGCCTCACTGTTGGCGCGGAATTTGGCAACCAGTTCGTCATCCGACAGAGGGTTATCAGGACTGCCCTTGGCATGGTCCACCTTTTCAACGAATTCACGCCCATCGTTGGTCGTGACCGTTGCGATAGCCCTTTTGGTGCCGGGGAACATGGCGTCAATCTCATCATTGGCCACAACCTCGATCTTACCCAAAAGCGCCCTGATTCGGGGATCGAATAGTTTTTCCTGTTCGAAGCTGTTCGGGTACACGCCGCCATCGGCAGCCACTGCCGCCAGACAATAAGGCAGGCTGTGGTCGGCCGTTTCTTTGGTCTGGGGATCGTACTTGCTGGGGTCGCTGAGAATGTCGGCGCCTCGGGCAGTGGTTTGGATGTGAATCCGCGCCAGGTCTTCGGCCACCAGGCCATTTTTCTGCATCACATTCAATACTGCGGACATGGGCTGGTGGGTGAGAGCCTCGGTGGGGAAAGCCTTGTAACCACATTCGGTGATCATGAACTTCGTTCCCAGGCCGTCGAGCAGAATTTCCGGTTTCAACTCCACGTTGTGGATTACGTGCTGGAAACCCTCTTTGCCTTCGATGACTTCAACCGGACCACCGTAACCCTCGCGTGCCATCTGGGCGGCGATGACGCCACCTTGGGTTGCCAACGGATCGGCTGTGTTTTTCATGTTGGTCAGGGCGCCGGCCACCACACCGCCAAGAGTGAAATGGCTGCTGCCACTGATTCCCGCCGCGGCCACCATCTGGTCATGATTCAGGCCGTAGATGCGACCGGCCACGAACGGACTCACAAACTGGGTCAAGGTGGCGTGATGCCAACCCACCTCACGAACACCCGGGAAGCAGGCCAGGCACCAGCGCAGTTCAAGTTCGTAGGCAATCATGATGGCGACCAGGGCCTCACGGCCGTCTTTGCCTTCGGCTTCGGCCGGGCTCAGTGCGCCGAAGATGATGTCCGAAGGATGGCTGGGATCCTGCTCCCAATAGATGTCATTGTAATCGAAGGCCCTCACCAGCAGGCTGTTCATCAATGAGGCGTTGCTGGCGTTGGTGCGCGCGCCGGTGCCAATGAGAGTGGACTCCGGGGTGCCGCCTGTCTTTTCAATAAAGCGGTACATGGCGGCCATATCTTCATTCTTAACAGCAGCCAGTGCACAACCGACACTGTCGAGCAGGAAACGTTTGGCTTCCTTGATGGAAACCTCCGGGATGTCGTTGTAACTCAAGTTGATGGCGAAATCTGCCATCTGCCGAGTGATGCTGTTGGTGGATGCTTTGCTCATTTCTGACTCCTTGTCGAAAACAATTTATCCGGCTGCATTGATTGAAATTATCTCTTGGAATTGTGTGAGTGATACTCCTTACAGGTGCAGTATAGCCATTGATAACCATGAAGTAAATATCTCTATTTTACACCCAAGGTGAATTTGTTCGTGGTATTTTTTGACTCTAGTCAAAAAAAGAGATATATTTGGAACATGGAAAAAAGATACCTACACGACCAGATCGTCAAGGATCTGAAAAAAAAGATGGTTTTCATCAGTGGCCCGAGACAGGTCGGGAAAACCACTTTGGCCCTTTCTCTACTCCAAAATAAGGCTTCATATCTAAACTGGGACATACCCGCCCATCGTGAAGTAATCTTGAAAAGAGAGCTCCCCGTCATCGACATGTGGTGTTTCGATGAAATCCATAAATACAAAACCTGGCGGGATTTCCTGAAAGGGGTATTCGATGAATTTCATGAAGACCATCAAATACTGGTAGCGGGAAGTGCTCGGCTGGATATGTTGCGCAAATCGGGAGACTCATTGCAGGGCAGGTACCACCATCTGCGTTTGCATCCTTTGTCAGTGAAGGAATTAGCCATTTCAACGCAGGATGATTTTTTAAGGTTGCTTTCGCTGGGTGGTTTTCCTGAACCGTATTTTTCCAGGTCCGAAATTGAGGCCAAAAGGTGGTCCACTAATTACAGGTCTTTGCTGGTCAATCAGGAAGGTCCTGCCATAGAGAATATTTCTGATCTGTCCAAACTCGAATTGATGTCTATTCGTTTGCCTGAACTGGTCGGTTCACCACTATCGCTCAACGGCCTGCGTGAAGATTTGCAAGTTGCCCATAAAACCGTAAGCCGTTGGATGGACATTCTGGAAAATATTTATATGGTCTTCAGGCTTTCTCCTTTGGGGTCACCTTTAATTCGTGCAGTGAAAAAAGAACAGAAGCATTACCATTTTGATTGGACCCTGGTACAGGATATGCCGGCCCGGTTCGAAAACCTGGTGGCTTCCCATCTTTTGAAATGGGTGCATTACCAAAGGGATTTGTTTGGCGAACAGATAGAACTCCGATATTTCAGGGATACTGATAAAAGAGAGGTCGATTTCTGCATCACCAAAGACTCTCAGCCGCGAATGTTTGTAGAATGCAAATGGGGGGATAGTTCGACCAGTGCCCATTTGAAATATCTGAAAAAGAAATTCCCTGAGTCGGAATATTTCCAGATTTCCGCTACAGGCACAAAACAGTTTATCAATAAAAATGGTATTGTGCATATTCCAGCACGGGAATTTTTGCAGCAGTTTGTATAATTTTTTTCCCTGACCGATGGTTCCGGGCCAAGAGAATCAACCAAATTTAACCATAAGTGCCTTGCCCCATCAGCTTTCCATGACCATTTTTACCCTTACATAAGTTGCCAGGGCGTGACCAAGCGCCCCCCATTGTTTCCCGAAAGGCGTATCCATGCCAGCGATCGGTGAAGCCGGTAAAAAAGGTCCCAGGGTTCGTTCCGACTGCCATGTTGCCGTCGAGCTGAATTCTTCCGGTGATCTGGAAATCCATTTGAAATCAAAAGTGGCCGGAATGTACGGCGAGCGAATCAAAACCCTGATGCGCCAAGGGTGCGAGGTGCTGGGTGTTGAACATGCCGTCATCACTGTGGATGACAATGGTGCTTTGCCTTTCACCCTGGCCGCCCGCCTGGAAACGGCTGTCCGCCGGGCAGGCCATGAACCCGCGGCGGATTTCCTGTTGCCCATGAGTGAAAAGTGTTGTCGCGAGAGCAACCGCGACCGGTTGCGCCGCAGCCGTCTTTATCTGCCGGGCAACGAACCAAAATTCTACGTGAACTCCGGCCTGCACGATCCGGACGGCATCATTCTCGACCTGGAAGATTCTGTGGCGCCCATGGAGAAAGACGCGGCCCGTTGCCTGGTGCGCAACGCTTTGCGGGCAGTCTGTTTTTATGGTGCCGAACGCATGGTGCGCATCAATCAGGGCGAGCGTGGGTTGGTCGATCTGGATTGGATCATTCCTCACAACGTGAACGTGGTGCTTATCCCCAAGGTTGAAGAACCAAGTGAAGTCACCGCGGTGGCTGAACGCGTTGCTGAAATCCAGGAAGAGGTGGGGCTGGAATCCACGGTTTTTCTCATGCCCATTATCGAATCGGCCAAGGGTGCCTGGAAAGCCATGGAGATTGGTGCCTCCCACCCTGATGTTGTCGCTCTGGCCGTTGGTTTGGAAGATTACACCGCAGATATCGGCACCCAGCGCACCAACCAGGGCACTGAGAGTTTCTGGGCCCGGGCCCAGGTCATCAACGGGGCCAAAGCCGCGGGGGTGCAGCCCATCGACACCGTTTTCAGTGATGTCAATGATATGGACGGCCTGCGCGATTCGGTGCTCGAAGCCAAAAGCCTGGGTTTTGTGGGCAAAGGATGCATTCATCCCCGCCAGATCCAGGTGGTGCACCAGGCCTTTGCTCCTGACGAAAAAGAAATCGACCGGGCCCGGAAGATCGTGGTGGCCTTTGAAGCTGCTGAAACCCTGGGCCTGGGGGTGGTCAGTCTGGGTAGCAAAATGATCGACGCCCCAGTGGTCAAACGTGCCCAATTAACTGTGGAGATCGCCATGATGCTTGGTCTGCTTGAAGCCGATTGGCGGGATGAAGCCGACAAACCAGGCGCCCGTTTGCAGGGTAAAATAATGGAAAAAGGAGGGGAATAATGACCAAGTTGGTGAAAAACGCAGTGGGGCGAATGGTGCCCACCGAGATCAATGGCCAGGAAGCCATTCCTTTCCTTGGAGTGGGCAAATACCAGCCCAAGGGCCGCAAGTACGGCGCTCCCATCCGCAACAGTGCCGACTATCCTTTCGATGGCGATAAAACCGTGGCCAACATCAAAGAAGCCCTGGTCAACGCTGGTTTGCGTGATGGCATGACCATCAGCACGCACCATCACTTGCGCAATGGCGACTATGTGGCCAACGCCGTGTTTGAAGCTGCTGCTGAATTGGGTGTCAAGGGTTTGCGTTGGTTTCCAAGTGCCAGCTTTCCTTGCCATGCGGGAATGATTGAGCTGATGGAAAACGGAGTCATTCACCACATTGAAGGCAGCATGAATGGACCGTTGGGTGACTACTGCACCCGGGGGAAAATGAAAGGCATGGCTGTGCTGCGCAGCCACGGCGGACGCTACCAGGCCGTGCAGGATGGCGAAGTGAAAATTGATATTGCCGTCATCGCCGCTCCAACAGCTGATCCTTTCGGCAATGCAACCGGCGACCGTGGCCCCACCGCTTGCGGGCTCCTGGGTTTGCCCTGGCCGATAGTGAATACGCCGATCACGTTATTGCAGTGACCGACAATTTGGTTCCTTTTCCTTGTGTTCCTTGGCAAATCCAGGGCAACAATGTGGACCAGGTGGTGGTCATGGACAGCATTGGTGACGCCAGTAAAATTGTCAGCGGAACCACCCAAATAACCAAGTCGCCTGATCGTTTGCTCATCGCCGAAATGACTGCCCGTTTCTGCGACGAAGCCGGTATCGTTCGCGATGGTTTCAGCTTCCAGGCCGGTGCCGGCGGCACCGCCTTGAGCTTTGCCCTCTTTCTGCGCGACATGATGCGCGAGCGCAGCATCAAAGCCCGCTTCGTGCGCGGTGGATCCACCCAATACCTGGTGGACATGTTGGAAGAAGGTCTGACCGAATACATTCTGGATGGCCAAACCTTCGACCTTGAAGGCGTGCGTTCCATGCGGGAAAACCCCGGGCATCTGAACACCTCACCCTTCACCAGCTACAACTGGCACGGCAAGGGCAACTTTGCTTCCATGCTTGATGCCGTGGTGCTGGGTGCCACCGAGGTTGATGTCAACTTCAACGCCAACGTCGTGACCCACAGCGATGGTCGACTGTTGCACGGCATCGGCGGTTGGCAGAACTGCCTGGCCAGCAAGTGCACCATTTTGCCCATTCCCAGTTTCCGCGATCGCATCCCGGTGCTGGTGGATGAAGTGACCACCTTGTGCGGACCCGGCGAGCTGATCGACGTGATCGTCACCGAGCGCGGCATTGCCATCAATCCCCTGCGCCGGGATCTGCTCGAACAACTGCACGGCAGCAGTCTGCCCATTCGCCCCATCGAAGAGATCAAAGCCGAGGTGGAGGAGATTTGCGGCGGCGCAGCCGAAAAACCCGAGCTGGGCGAGAAGGTGGTTGCGGCCATCAAGTGGGTCGACGGCACGGTCATCGATTGTGTGCGGCAAGTCGGCCATTGATTAGCCGGGAAAAAACCCTGGGCGTAATGTCCTGGCTGGGAGTTCTGCTCCTGGTGGCGGCTTTTTTGGGCCCGGTGTGGAAGGATTTTTCCGGCAGTGTGGTTGGTCCTTTCGGTGGCATTGATGCCATGCTTCAGATTGGCCTCCTGGAATGGAGCGCCCGCCATTGGGCTCATGTTTCTCAATGGATGAATCTTCCCATTTTTTACCCGGTCAACGGCGCTCTGGGTTTCATGGACTCTCTGCTCGGCCAAGCCTGGCTCGTGCAACCTGTGCGTTGGTTTTTTACTCCCACGGTGGCGGCCCAGTACAACATTGCCTACCTGGGCAGTCTGTTGTTGGCTGCAGCCGGCATGGCCACTTTGTGGTTGGCTTCCGGCGGATCCCGCTGGGCCAGTGGAATAGCAGCCCTGGCCATGCTCGGCGCTCCCTACACCCACGCCCAGATCGGGCACCTGAACCAACTGCCACCACCATTTGTTCTGTTCAGTCTGGCTGCCCTGACGGCGGCTCTGCGCAGGCAAAATGCCGGTCTTTCCACAAGACAATTTTGGTGGTTATTGGCTGCCGGACTGGTGCTGCAAGCGGCCTGGGGCTGGTACGGATTTGCCTATGCGGTTTTTGGTGTGGCCGTGCTGAAAACAGCCTGGTTGATGCATCGCTTTCGGCGAAAAACCGCAGACACCTCTCTGCTGTGGACCATTGTGAAAAAAACCATCCTGCCTTTTGGCGCCACAGTGGTCTGCATTTGGCTTTTGGCCCAACCGCAGCTTCAGCTGGGGCACCAGTACCAAGATTTCAAACGCACTGATCATGAAGTTCAACAGGGCAGTGCCGACATCCAGCATTTGTTCAATCGAGGAGTGTACCGCAGCGGTCCTTCCGATTGGGTCGGCCAGGGGGCCGAAGAAGAGGCCCGGTACCTGGATCGCCAGCGGCAGGTTTTGCATCCCGGTTGGCTGGCCTTGGCCCTGTTTGCAGTAGGATGGTGGCGACGGGGTTATGTGCCTTTTCAACGGCGTCGTTTCGGCCGCTCTCTTTTGGTCCTGGGTTTTATCGGACTGATTCTGGCCTTCGGGGAGTCGGTGGGTGTGCCGGGTACCGAGAATCGTCTGGCCTTGCCAATGGGCTGGCTCCGCGAGTTGGTTCCTCCTTTCAAAGCCTATCGAGCGGCCTGGCGTTTTTCCTGGTTGATGGTGGTTGCTTTGTCCTGGTGGTCAGCCGTCGGTGTGGAGCAACTGGTTAAAAAATATCAAACGGGGAATCTCCGGTGGGTGGCTCCCTTGTTGCCGGTGGTCCTGCTTTTTATTGTCTCTATGCCGGCGGCCGTCCCTGCGGTCAAGGTGCCGCTACAAGGGATTCTTGAGCCCCCTGCCGAAATCCCTGGAAGCACTGCTTTTCAACCAGGCCCAGTCTTGACCTTGCCAGCCCCTGCCCTGGAATTCGATGAGGATCGCACCGAGGCTCTCTGGCTGACCCGCAGCCTGACTACTGGACAACCAGTCACCGGTGGAGCCAGTGGTTGGGTTCCCCCGGAAGTTCGCGCCCTGCGAAGCCGGATGTTGGATTGTGAAGAGGGTCGAGAAAAAGCATCGGTAATATTTGCCGAAATGCGGGCCAGGGGCATAGTTCGAGCCGAGATTGCCTTGCGTCCCAATGATGAAAAACGCATCAACTTCTGGCGTGATGCGCTTCTTGCGGCAGGGGCGGTGCGCCAAGACCTCTGGCCCCAGGTCGGGTACGAAATGTATTGGTTTCCAACCGAGTGAGACCCGACTCGATCAGTTGCAGGACTTGATGCTCAGCACAGGGCAATTGGCCTTGCGAATAATACGTTGGGCCACCGAACCAAACATGATTTTGCTGAGGCCGCTTCGACCATGGGTGGCGATGAAAATGGAATCAACTTTTTCTTCTTCAGCAACCAGGAGAATCTCTTTAGCCGGGTGGCCGATGTGAACCAGCAACTTGACCTTGGCATCTTCACCCAAAAGGGTGTTCTTGAGTTCCTCCAGTGATTTTTCAGCCTCGGCGATGATGGCCTTTTCGTAGCCTGTTACGTCGAAGGTGATGTCGGAAGCTTCCATGCGGGGAGCAGGCAGGTGAGGAATTGGTTTGTGGACATTCAACAAAATGATTTCCGAGTCAAACTTGGAGACCATCTCTTTGGCCATTTTGATGCCGCAAAAGGATGCTTCGCTGAAATCAGTGGGACACAGAATTTTTTTGAATGGAAACATGGGTCGCACCCCCAGGTAAAATGGGATAAGTTGCATCTGTCCATAATATAACACACACACGAAAGACAATCATGGCCTTCTATTCGGATTTTTCCGGTCACTACGAAAAGATATTTCCTTTGCGCGAGCCAACCCTCCGCTTTCTTGACCGTTGGCTGAGCGAAGACCACCGGATATTGGACCTGGGCTGCGGCACAGGACATTATTGCGGACGTTTGGCTCAAACCGGTCGCCATTGCCTGGGCATTGATCTTGATCCGGGCATGGTCACCCAGGCCGAAAAAAATTATGCCGACCCGACTTTCCGCATCATGGACCTGCAATCGATCAATGGTCTGGAGAGCGGGTCTTTTGGAGGTGTATATTGCATCGGAAATGTTCTTCCCCACCTGCCCAGCCAGCATTTGGCCGAATTCCTTACTTCGGTTCGAACCTTGTTGAAACCGGGTGGTCGCTGGATATTCCAAACCGTCAACTTCGACCCCTTGCTCCATCTCGACGGATACGAGTTCCCCGTTCTGTCTTTTTCTGAAGATGGCCTGACCTTCCATCGAAAATATACCAGCACTTCCGAGGGCCACCTTCGCTTCCAAACCCGCCTGTTGATGGATGAGAACGAGATTTTTGCCGGAGAAACCCAGCTCTATCCCCGGCTCAGCGTGGACTATCTTGCCATGAACCAGGCGGCGGGTTTCAATCTGTTGGGCCATTTTTCCGATTTCACAGGGCAGGAGTTTATCCCGGGCAAATTTTCCGGCAGTGTTTATGTGTTTGAGGTTCCTGGAGAAACGAAATGAAATTCCTTCTCATCGCTGTGCTGCTTTTGGTGTTTTTCAGTGCCTCCCTTGCTGAAGAACCCGCAGAAGTTTTCTTGCAGAAAGGCTCCCGATTGGTTGGCGGCGGCTTGTCCTTCTCCAGCGCCGGTGACAAATATTACGAGAACAGCGCCGGCGACCGCACCCAACAGTGGGCTGTGCGGCCCGGGGGCGGGTACTTTGTGGCCAACAATCTGGCTTTTGCTCTGCACATGGAAGGCCGTTGGTTCATCCAGGGCGATATCTGGAGTAGCCATTACAGCATCGGTCCGGTCATGCAATACTATTTTGACGTAGTGGGTGAGGATGACCCCAAAGGACATGCTGTCCCTTACCTGGGATTGGGTTTTCTCTGGGGACAGGCCCGTGAAGATGGCACCGACTTCGAATCCAAATTCAACTCGGGGATGTGGTCCATGAGCGCGGGGTTGAGCTGGATGCTTTCCAATGTGGTGGCCACCGACTTGGAGTTCAACTACCAGGTGGGTGAATTCACGGAAAAAGTTCCGGTGGATGGGGTTTCACGCAATGCCGATCGGTTTAGCTTTTTTCTGGGGATCAAGGCGTTTCTGCCCTGATTTGGTGGAGCATCCAACAACATCAATCCAAGTAGGAACCAGTTTCAAGCTTGCAACCTGATGATATATCCAGTACAATAATGCAAGTGATCGAGACACCAGTCATGGAGCGATCCTTGGCCACGGTGTCTTTCTCTATCTAAATCCGGAGCAACAAACTCAATGCAGCTCTCGAACAGCATCTCTCTCAACCGTAATTGGTGGCCTTGCCGCCGGACGGAGAGGTGCGCGCTGCTGTAGAGAAACGATCAGCACACAGATAAAGCGCAACTTCGCCGCCGGCTTCCTCAGGAAGTCGGTGGTTTTTTTTATGTGCGCCCGGCAGGGCGCACTCACTCGGAGGTGCAAGTCCTCTACAGACCCGACAGGGGGAACTGTTAGCTTTACGGCAAGGGCTGCCACCGCGAGGTGGTGTCTGAAGGAAGCCGCAGGCAAAGCACTGGCCTGACGAACAGAAACCGCATATGAGGCGGTCGTGCTGGGTGAGGAGTCGTATGTCTCTAAAGCCCAATACCTGTACGGAAAGCACGGACGTAGATGCGGCAGGCATAAGTGTGAAGGTGAGTGCGCATTACCCGGGGAGATCTGTTGATCTGCCTTGTGCTAGGTCCGCCGAGAGGGGGTCCGATGGGTCAACAGAAGTCAGCCGAGGGCATATTAGGTCGTTCGATCCGACTGAAGGCCCGAACTTGTAACATGGAACAGGAGCCCTGACTCTCGATGGTTAACCAAGACACAGACCGTTCGGTTGTGATACCGAACACTACCTCGGATGGTAGCGGGCGGAACCCGCGAGATTATGAGGTTGGGGTGCCGGTTGCCGCGATGAGTTGGGATGACTTCCGTTCGGAGACAATGCAACTGATGGACGCGGTGGTCGAACGCGAGAACATGATCAAGGCTTTGCGCCGGGTGGAACGGAACAAGGGAGCCGCCGGAATCGACGAGATGCCGGTCAGCGAACTTCGTCCGTACCTGAACGTGCACTGGTCTCATATCAAAGAAGAGCTGCTCAGTGGCAGCTACCAACCATCGGCGGTCAGGGAAGTAAAGATCCCCAAACCCGGTGGCAAAGGGATGCGTAAGCTTGGCATCCCCACGGTGGTTGATCGTTTGATCCAGCAAGCAATGCATCAAGTGTTGAGTCCGGTCTTTGACCCCTTCTTCAGTGATCACAGCTACGGGTTCCGCCCCGGTCGCAGCGCACATCAGGCCGTGCTTCAAGCACGGGAGTATGTGTCTGGTGGTCGTCGGTGGATTGTGGATATGGACCTGGAGAAGTTCTTCGACAACGTGAACCACGATATTTTGATGTCGCGGGTTGGCCGGAGGGTTGGAGACCGGCGGTTTCTTGCCGTGATTCGTCGATACTTGCAGGCTGGCACGATGGCCGGGGGCGTTGAGTCTCCACGACAGGAAGGCACGCCGCAAGGTGGCCCTCTGTCGCCGTTGCTGTCAAACATCCTGCTCGACGATCTGGACAAGGAACTGGAAAGACGTGGCCACGCGTTTTGCCGTTACGCCGATGATAGTAACATTTATGTGCAATCAAGGCGGGCAGGCGAACGGGTGTTGGTGTCAATCACCAGCTACCTGAAGAAGAAGCTGAAGTTAAAAGTGAATAAAGGCAAGAGTGCGGTTGGTCGTCCATGGCAACGCAAGTTCCTTGGCTACTCGATGACGATGCACAAGCGGCCGCGACTGAAAGTCGCTCCTGCCAGTGTGGCCCGTCTGAAAAGTAAGCTGAGAGCTGAGTTCCGTCGAGGCCGAGGCCGCAATCTTGGCCGATTTATCACTGAAAATCTGAAGCCGCTCCTGAAGGGTTGGATCAACTACTTCCGTTTGGCTGAAACCAAGAAAATCTTCGATGAACTGGACGGCTGGATCCGCCGGAAACTGCGGAACATCCTTTGGCGTCAATGGAAGAGACCTTGGACACGAGCCCGGAAGTTGATGAAATTGGGTCTGGGTGAGGCTCGGGCGTGGCGATCTGCTACGAATGGACGCGGCCCCTGGTGGAACTCCGGGGCCTCGCACATGAACCAAGCTTTACCCGGGAAATTCTTTGATGGTCTTGGTCTCGTGAATCTGCAAAATGAGTTGCGACGACTTCAATGTGTTACTTGAACCGCCGTGATACGTGATCCGTTTGTCCGGTGGTGTGGGAGAGTGAGGCCGCAAGGCCTCACCCTACCCGAT
>JAUUYW010000577.1 GCA_030590265.1 Candidatus Krumholzibacteriia bacterium | reverse complement strand
CTGGTGGTGGACGACAGTCGCACCGCTCGCAGTTTCATCAAGAACTCGCTTACGAGGTTGGGTGTGCAAATCCATGAGGCGGACGATGGTGATACGGCCGTGGAATTTTTGCGCGATCCTGCCAACGAGGTGGATCTGGTCATCACCGATCTGATGATGGAGCGCATGAACGGAGACGCCCTGACGGTGGCGAGTCGCGGCGAGCTTGGTTTTCCCGAGCTACCGGTGATCTTCCTTTCGGGCAATGACGACAAAGACAAGATCCTGGCCCTGTTCAAGATGGGTGCTACCGATTATCTGAAAAAACCATTCCTGCAGGAAGAGTTGATTTCTCGCATGCGGGCCTATTTGACCCGGGTCCAAGTCCAAAGCAGTCTCAGGGAATCAGTGGCGCGCCTGCGCGACATCAACCTGGTCAAGGACCAGTTCCTGGCGGCTTGCTCCCATGACCTGCGCTCTCCTTTGACAGGTATCCTGGGCTACGCCCAACTCCTTCAGGGAGATGATTCCCTGGCCGAATCCCAACAGGAAATGGTGGGTGGAATCAAGAGGTCCGGAGATTATCTGCTGCAACTGATCAATGACCTGTTGGACATCGGCAAGATGGCCAGCGGACGCACCGAAATCAGGCATGATGAGGTTGATCTCTTTGATGTGGTGCAGGATTCCGAACGGAGCCTGGTGCACACCGCAGGGCCCAAGGGCGTGAAATTGGATTCCTTCTGCTCCTCGGATGATACTCGGGTCATCGGGGACAGATCCTCACTCATGCGTGTTTGTAACAATCTGCTCTCCAATGCCATCAAATTCACTCCTGCCGGCGGCAGCGTGACCATTTCTGTCAGAGACGGCCGGGCAGGTGAGCTGATTCTGGCAGTGACAGATTCCGGTATCGGCATCAAGAATGATGACATCCCCGATCTCTTCAAACGTTACACCCGTGTCTCCCAGGCCGGTACGGCAGGAGAAAAGGGCACCGGGCTGGGTCTTTCCATCACCAAGGATCTGGTGGATGCCCACGGTGGTACCGTGGCCGTCGAAAGCACTGTGGGAGAGGGCACCACCTTCCGCATTCATTTACCCACTCTGAGTACCAACAAAGAATTGCCAGCAAAAAATGAGGTTGTGGAAGAAGAACCCTTGATCCAACTGAGCATGCCGGGCGGTGAACCGGAAGCTGAAGCTGCCACAGAAGAGGCACCCCGTTTGCTGGTTCTTTTGGCCGATGATCAGGAGATCAACCGCAAGGTTGGAACCGCATTGCTGCAGAAAATGGGTTTTGAGGTTGAAACAGCCAACGATGGTGCCGAAGCATTGAAAATGTATAAAATATCTTGCCGGGAACACCGGTACGATCTGATTCTCATGGACATGGAAATGCCTGTTCTCAACGGATTGGATGCCACGCGGAAGGTGCGGGCCTTCGAGCAGGGGCTGCCTGATGACCATGAGGTCCACAACAATCCGGTGACGGTATTGGCCATGACGGCCAATTCAGGAGATGTCAGCCTTGGTGAATGCCTCTCCGCAGGGATGAATGATTTTCTGACCAAACCGTTTGTGGTGAGTCAAATCAGCGAAGCCATCG
>JAUUYW010000373.1 GCA_030590265.1 Candidatus Krumholzibacteriia bacterium | reverse complement strand
AGCGGCCTGGTTTACGAATTGGTCTGGATTCGCTTGCTGAGCCACCTGCTCGGCGGCACAACCCTGGCCATCAGCACCGTTCTGGCTGCCTTCATGGGCGGACTGGCCCTGGGCAGTCACTATTTTGGCAAGCGAGTGGATCAAAGCCCCAACCCCTTGCGCCTCTACTCCTACCTGGAGTTGGGTGTTGCCGGACTGGGCGCCCTGGTTCCCCTGATGGTCTTGGTTCTGGAACCCGCCTACATCAAAGCCGCCACTACTTTGCCGGATGGCATGATCGCCATCTTGCGCGTCTTGTTGACCTTCATGCTCCTGCTCCCACCCACCTTCCTGATGGGTGGCACCTTGCCGGTTTTGAGTCGTTTTCTGGTGCGGCACAGTGAAAAATTGGGACGAAATCTGGGTATGCTCTACGCCGTCAACACCTTGGGCGCAGTCATCGGTATTGCCCTGTCCGGTTTTGTGCTCATCCCGGCCATTGGACTGACTGGCAGCACTGTTTTTGCAGTGGCTGGAAACCTCGTGGCCGGATTGGTTGCCTTAGCTTTGGGACGGAGTCTCATTCTTTCAGCTGATGCTGAATCACCTCAACACAAACCAACCAGCACCAAAGCCATCCGCCCCGAACTTTCCCCCACTTTCCTGGCCTGGATGTTCGCCCTGACCGGCTTTGCCGCCCTGGGTTTTGAGCTCTATTGGACCCGAGCCCTGCATCATTTTCTGGGCAACTCCACCTATGCCTTCAGCGCCATGCTGACCACCTATCTCACCGGGCTGGCTGCCGGCAGTTGGGTGGGCGGACGTCTGGCTGATCGCGTCTCTTCACCTGCCCGCACTCTGGGATACATTCAAGCCGCGCTGGCCCTGTCCGTTGCCGCCACTTTGCCCCTCATCTGGAATTGGCTGCCGGGATTGGACCCGGCCATCATCAACCCACCGGGTTGGAGCGCCTATTTGTTGCGACGCTTCCTGCTCTCTTTTGCCGTCATGGCCCTGCCCACTTTCCTTTCCGGGATGACCTTTCCCTTGGTCAACCGCATCGGCATCCAGAGTTTGGCCAATATTGGCGGAAAAGTCGGCCACTTCTACTTTGCCAACACTGCCGGATCCATCGTGGGCAGTCTTGCTGCCGGATTTGTAATATTACCTTTGCTGGGCACGCAAAACGCCTTGCTGGCCACCTCTTTGCTGAGTGCTGCTATCGGCTTCGTTATCCTGATAAAAAACAGCCGTCGTGGGCCGCGCGACATCTGGCCCGGCCTGGTTGCCGTGGTGCTTCTGGTTGTTCTTTTTGCCCCCATCTCGCAAATGGCCAAACCTCTTTTGGGAGACACCCAGGATCCCACCGACATCGTTTTGTTCGACCGTGAAGACCCTACCGCCCACACCAGAGTTTTTCGCAAACCCAACGGCGAAATGCACATGGCAGTTGATGGGCACCACATTGGCGGCACCGAGCCGGCCATTGCCCGCAAGGAAAAGATCCTGGCTCATTTGCCCATGGTTCTGTCACCCGGCGCCCGGCACACTCTTTCGGTGGGCCTGGGCAGTGGCGTGACCCTCGGCACTCTTGCGCTATACGATGAAATCGAAAAAATGACCTGCGTGGAGATCGTGCCCGGTGTCATTGAAGGTGCCCGGTTTTTCGCCGCCCATCATGGCAATGTGCTGAAGGACAAACGTCTCGACCTGCATTTGGGTGATGGAATACAGCACCTGCTGACCATCACCAACACCTACGACATCATCAGCAGTGACTCCAAGCTCAATCCCGAATACGCCGGCAACTCGGCCCTGCTTTCTCTCGACTATTACCAATTGTGCCGCAGCCGTCTTGCCGATGACGGCATCATGGTGCAATGGCTGGCCCAGCATTTCCCGGCTGGCGAAACCGAAACTGTGATTCGCAGTTTCGGCCTGGCGTTCGAGCATATGGAATTGTTCTGGATCGATCCCAACAGCATGATCCTGGTGGGCTCACCCCAACCCATAGTTTTTGATTTCGACCGTTTCGCCACCCTGATTGCCGAAGCCGATGTGCGGCGCGATCTGGGGGCCCAGAATATGGCCGACGCCTACGTCATGGTCTCCCAGCGTGTGGCTGGCAAGGAAGTATTGCAGGCCGGGTTGGCTGATGGCCGACCGAACACCTGGCAACGTCCCACCTTGGAATTCACAGTTCTGCGGGAGGTTCGCAGCAAGAGTCTGGAATTTCACGAAGACGATAATTTCCGCTTCCTGGCGCGTGTTTGGCAAGCGGATGGATTGGCTGTTCGGGGTGCCTACGATGCTGCCAAACTGCAGCGATTTGTAGCATCCACCCAAAAATTCATGTTGGGTTATGGCTCAGGTGGGGGCACCAATTACGTGACCAATGGCCGCGAGGCCTTGATGAGTGGTGCCCAGGAGAATCCTGATGATTTTCGCATCACCCGACTCCTGAAAATGATTGACGATGATTTGGCGGCGGGGGTTTCGGCCAACCAAAATCAAAATTCCCAGTCAATCATCAACAGTGCCAAAGCCCAGATGGACACCGGTAAACCGGAACAGGCCCTGGTCATTCTCGATCGGGCGTTGAAAACGGACCCGGACAATGCGGCCCTGGAATTTACCCGAGTTAAGGCCTTGCGCCGCCTGGGGCGGAAAGAGGAAGCTTTAGCCCTGTGCCTCAGTCACTTGGAAAACAACCCCGACGACGCACCGTGGGTGTCTCAAACCAGCATCCTGCTGAGTCAGCTGGGACGTGCCGAGGAGAGTCTTACCTATGCCCGTCATTGTCTCGAACTTGAGCCTGAATCCGCCATCTATTTGAACAACCTGGCCACGACTTTGGGCCGGCTCAAGCAATTTGACGAGGCGGCTGATTCTTTTGCCCGGGTGTACGAACTCGACCCTCGTGTCAAGGGTGCGGGGTACTTTGCTGCAGCCGCCTACAGCATGGCCGGCAAGACCGAGTTGAGTGCCCGCTGGGTGGAGATTTGTCTGGAGAAGAAGTTGGGGACTCTTGAAGATTTTCGGACTAACAGCATGTTTGAAAATCTGCGCCAATCGGATCATTGGCAGGAGGCAGGGAATCAGTAGGGGTTTCCATGTTTAATCTGTCAGCGTTTTTTTTATCTCCTGCATCAACAAGGGTAAGCTAGTGGCGGTAATGTCATTGCCCATCGGATACTGATCAGCACCAGTATAGACAACATATTTTCGGGCAACCTTCAAATCATCGCATGCGATATGAAAGCCTTTTTTAACCTTGGGAGCACTGCTGTGTTTTATTTCTATGGCCCAGTATTCATTGATCTTGGTTTCAAGCAGCAAATCAATTTCGGCACCAGCAGATGTGCGGTAGAAGAACGAGTGGATATGATTTGGCAAGATCCCAATAATATTTTCTATCACAAACCCTTCCCAGCTTTTACCCAAAACAGGGTGAGAGAGAAGCTGATCAGGACTGGGGATTTGAAGAAGAGAATGCAAGATCCCACTGTCGCGAATATAAATACGCGGAGATTTGACCAACCGTTTTTTGGTGTTACCGAACCAGGGACACAATTTTCGCACCAGCAAGAGATCTGACATCAAATCCACATAGCGGGAAACGGTCACACTCTCAACATCCAAAGAGCCGGCCAGCTTGGAAGCATTCAAGGCCTCCCCTTGCACATGGGCAAGCATTGTCCAAAACCGCATCAGT